>NZ_NSFW01000030.1:0-46722 GCF_002294905.1 Mesorhizobium sp. WSM4308
CATCGTGCCGCCGAACTGCCTGTCTGGCTGCACAGATACAATTGGCATCGTCCACATGGCAGCCTAAAGTCAAAAACGCCTATCAGTCGCCTCGCCCTGATCGAGGACAACCTGTTGAAGCTCCACAACTAGGTCGTCCAGCATCACAGTGAACCGCGTACGTAGTATTTTGTCGTAGGCGGCATTCTGGATAGCCGGATACGGGCTCTTCACCCGCTGCACCACCGATTGCGGGATGATGTCGCGAGAAACATTCACGGATTTCGTGAAAAAAGTGTACCCGCCGAAGAGCCCTACTCGCGGGGGCGGTGCAGCACCACCTCGGTGTCACTGCTCGTGTTCATGCGATGGACTAGGCCGGCCAGCTGTTGACGCAGCTCGCGGTAGTTGTAAGTCTCACCCGTGTAGACGAGCACCAAGTCAGGTCGGCCATCCCCCTGGAGCATCCTCGGCTGGCGGCCGCCCTGGATATCGATGATTGCCAGGCGGTGGTGTCCCAGCGCCGCAGGCCCGCCGATCCAAGTCCCCTCGTCGTCCGGACCGTGGTTCGCTATGGTGGCCGTCATATCGGCAAGCTCCCTTCGCGCATCGGGACCTCCGAGGTCTCGATTGAAGTCGATCCATTCACAGATGCCGCACAGGTTATGTCGCCGCATTTGGGCGAAGCAGATATAAGGCCAGTGGGAAACCATCGAGGCAAAGTGACGGATCTAGCCCAGCTACGATCCGCATCCGACATTGTCGGACATCGGACAGCACCGCGATTCGCTGCATAGGAAGCCTGGAGTCGCGATTTCCCCTGGGGGAATCAGCGCATGAAAGGAGAGCTGGGTCGTGTCTGCCGAAATGAGAAATTGCTCCCCCTTATTGCATCACCGAGGAATGTTACCCAGCGCGATAGACGGACATGCCCTATCTCCCCCCGTTGCAGCTGAGGGAGATAGGGGCCAGCTCTTCATTCAACCCTCATGGAGGATGATCAGCCCAGCCATTTCCATGCGCCGGCCTTCACAAGCCGTGCACCATTCAGGTTCTTTTCCTTGAAGCGCGACGATCCTTGTCAGACGTCGCAACACTTGCTGCCGAGAGCACGAGCTCTTCCTCGAGCATGCCTTGATCTGCGCCTCGAACGGCTCGCACATGCTGGGTTTCAACGACTTCGCAGAGGTTGATATTCTGCAGTGACTTCGTCTCGCTGCTGCACGGCATTGACGCTGGGAGCCATGCTCGCGTGGCGCAATTGTGCTGAAGCCGGTGCCCACGGCAACGTTTCTTAACCCGCCCCAGATCCTGGCGTTTGGCTATTTCCGACATTCGTGTCCGGCTTCGGACAAAGGCCGGGTTTGCCGAACGGAGTCGCACCCAATTTCCAGTGCTGCTTGAGCAATAATATCGACCGGCATTACTGCACAACACGAAAGTTGCTGCAAAAACCGAAGTGAACCCAAGGCATCGGGTCAATTGGCATGGCGCTTGCGACTCGGTCGATAGAACGCAGTCAAAATCACGGTTGCAGACCATGCCTACCTCTCAAAGCTCGATAAAGCACGCGAGCAAAATTCCCCGTCTCCGCGGAAGCTCGTCGCCGTTAAACGTGCCTGCTCGGGGGCGGTCTTGCACAAGACCGGTCCGAGGCAACCACGCCAAGGCGCGAGGCTGCCGGAACTGTCGACCGAAGTCGATGCCGCTTCAGTTTAACCGAAAAATGCACCGTACCACTTTGGCCTGGAAGCAAATCAATGACCTATAGAAAGAACGTTCCTCTCGTGACCTTTCGCACGCGTGTTCGCGATGAGTCGATCGGGGGGCCAAATCCTTATCAGTGGGAGAACAAGACCTCCGACGATTATTTCGGGGGCAAGCGCATCATCCTGTTCTCGCTGCCTGGCGCCTTCACCCCGACCTGCTCGACCTTCCAACTGCCCGATTTCGAAAAACTCTATGATCAATTTCTGGAACTGCGAATTGACGCGATCTACTGCGTCTCGGTCAACGATGCTTTCGTCATGAATGCGTGGGGAAAGTCCTTGGGGCTGCAGAAGATCGAGCTGATCCCAGACGGGTCGGGCGAGTTCACGCGCAAAATGGGCATGCTGGTCGCGAAGGACAATCTGGGCTTTGGCATGCGCTCCTGGCGATACGCCGCTCTGATCGACGATGGCGTGGTGGAGCAGTGGTTCGAGGAGGAAGGCTTCTGTGACAACTGCGAGACGGACCCCTATGGCGTTTCATCCCCGCAAAACGTTCTCGACAAATTGAAGGCGGCGGCATGACCCAGAAGTGGAAAGTCTCACACAACCCAAGCACACACTAGAGCCTCCTCGGCAGATCACGGTTCAACATGCATCTCTCAGCAAGCCTGCTTCAACGCCAGAAGCAACGTATGGTCTTATCGCCTCAAGCCATTGAAGCTATTCGCTTGCTGCGATTGACGCATACTGAACTCCATCAGCTCGTGCAGCAGGCACTCGAGAAGAACCCCGTTTTGAAGCCTGACCCGTTTGACGACGATTCGCCGCTGCCAGGGGTGGATCAGCGGAGCAGTCAAAGCAGAAGCGAAATCGGCGAATCGCCCATTGGCGGGCCGTCTGGCGGGCGCGGGCAATGGAAGTCGCAACGCAGTAGCGGCAACGATCGACCTGCCGTCGAGGAGTTTACCGCCCACACCGAAACATTGCACGACCATGTCGCCCGCCAGGTCGCCCTCAACCCGTTCACCCCCCAGGAGCGGCTGATTGCCGGACAGCTCGCCGCTCATCTGGAGGACACTGGCTATCTTCAGGTAAACCTTTTCGATCTGGCCAGGACGTTAAACGTTCGGCAAGCTGATGTGGAACGGGTCATCGGAATCTTGCAGCAATTTGATCCGCCGGGCATTTTTGCGCGAACTCTCAGCGAATGCCTGGAGATTCAGCTGCGCCAGCAAGACCGGTTCGACCCGGCTATGGCAGCTTTGGTCGCCAATCTCGAGATGCTTGCACGGGGGGATTTTCAGGGATTGAAGCAGCGTTGCGGAGTCGACGAGGAGGATCTCCTCGACATGAGGAACGAAATCCGCGCGCTCGATCCCAAGCCTGGAGACCGGTTCCAGTCCGGGACGCCGGAAACCATCGTACCGGACGTCTGGGTAATGCCCAAGTCCGAAGGTGGATGGCGGGTGGAGCTTGATCCGGCCACGCTGCCCAAAGTGTTGATCAACCACACCTATGTCGCCGAAATCTCGCAGCTGACCAAGCAAAATCCGGAAGGCAAAGCGTTTCTCGACAATTGCCAGGAAAAAGGGAACTGGCTGATCAGCAGTCTCAAGCAGCGCGCTAAGACGATCCTTAAGGTTGCGACCGAAATCGTGCGCCAGCAGGATGCCTTTTTTACACACGGCGCCGCCCATCTGCGGCCTCTCTGTCTCAAAAATGTCGCTGACGAGATCGGCATGCACGAGTCGACGGTAAGCCGGGTGACTTCGAACAGGTACATGTTGACTCCGCGCGGGGTGTTCGAGCTGAAGTATTTTTTCGCTGCGCCAATCGCATCCTGCGAGGGCGGCGATGCGCACTCCGCCAAAGCTGTCTGCCATCGGATCAAGGCAATCATAGCCGAAGAATCGCTCGACAAGGTACATTCCGACGAAGACATCGTTGCTCAACTCAAGGAGACCGGCATCGATGTCGCTCGCCGTACCGTCACCAAATATCGCGAGGCGATGAACATCCCTTCCTCCATACGACGGCGCCGCGATAAGCGTTTGTCCGCAGCTGCGATCAAGCGAAGTGACTAACCGACATTCGTGGTCGGCGAGAGGCGACTCTCAACTTCCTCCGGGCCGAAGCAGCTTTCGAAGTCATGGCATTCCCCGCAACTGGGTGCTGTGCATGACGAAAAGCCTTCGGCCTCACACAGCTTGCGGTAAAAGTACTTTTTCCATTTCATGTTTTCTGTGTTGCCTGCCGCCAGCGCGGGAAAATGTCTGGCAAGCAGGCGGCTGAGCTCAGCGCGATTTGAGAGGCCAAGATCCCGCCAAAGATGGTCCATGCGCATCGCACGCCGGGCGATGATCTTGGCCAAGCGGGCGCTCGCCGGGTCGGCCGGCGCAGCATGCGCTAGCAGCAGCCGGCGTAGCAGTTCCTCTTCCAGTTCCGGCTCGGGCTCGCTCAACTCCTCCAAAGCGAATACGCTGCTGGAGGTAGACGGGAAAGTTGCGGCCAAGACATCACGCAATTCGACAGACGAAAGGCCTGTCCCCTCCGTCGCCAACACCTCGCCCGCCTGGACCTCCTCAAGCGAACGTGAATGTACGCAGGGCAGCACATGCTGATCGAAGCTCCTCCCTAGCTCGGACCCACGCCATTGCGCGCTGGATAGGCAGCCATCATCGTAACGGCCGGCTTCAGCTTCCGGCATGACAAAGCGCCTTGTTGACCGCAGGGATGATCTTGTCGCCCCAGAGCTCGATCTGGCGCAGCATCGTCTTTTGGTCGAAGTCGCCCAATTGAGTCTGAACTGCGATCTGGTCCGGTTTCAAGATATCGATCTCTTCCAGCAGGCGATCAATCACGCGATTTACGCTGCCAATCGGCAAATTTTTGCGCATGGTCTCGAAGGACAGATCCTGCTGGGTCGGTGTCTCCTGCAGCAGGTAGCCATCGTGGCTCTGTTGGCGACGCTGATGCAGGGCTTCAGAAAGCCGGCGCTGGAAGCGGGCATTGTCGAGATAGCTGTTGATCTCCAACTCGTCGTGGCTGGCATAGCAGCAGCGCAGCAGCGATATCTTGACGTCGGTGACGTTCTTTTCCTCGGATGCCGCCGCCCTCTCGACTGATTCACGCAGTGTGGTCAAAGTCTCTAAGCCGTCGTGGAAGGCTGTGACAAAAAAATTGTGCCCCTCGCGGTAGGCCCGAGCCATCCGTGCGGCTCCGCCAGCGATCCAGATAGGCGGCGTCGGCTGCTGGACTGTGCGGACCGAAATCGCTGTTGGGGGGATCTTCTCATACTGGCCGTCGTGTTCGAAGACGTTTTGGTTGAGGCCCTTGAGAATGATGTCCAGGTATTCCGAAAAGACGGCCGGCGCCTCATCGATGTCCACGCCGAACCGTTCGAACTCGAACTGCTGGTATCCCAAGCCTACGCCGAGCTCGAGACGGCCGTTCGCAACGATGTCGGCGAAGCCGATCTCGGACAGCAGGCGCTGCGGTTGGTAAAGCGGCAGCACGCAGACGGCAGTGCCCAGGCGAATCGTGCTTGTCAAGCCGCCGCAGTGCGCCACCATCATCAGCGGGGATGGTATGAGGCTGTAATTGTTGAAGTGGTGCTCAGCAAACCACGCGGTGTTGAACCCAGCCTGCTCCGAAGCGACGGCCTGTTCGATGGAGTTGCGGATGACGCTTTCTGAGGATTGGTGATAGCCACGCTGGGCGGCCAGAATGAAAGTGGCAAATTCCATGATTTCTCCTCGTTATAGACACGTCAGCCGACCGGGAATGTGCTCGGCATGCGCATGCTTGGATCTCAAGCACCTCAGGTGCGTCGTGGAGCCGAGGCTTCATAATGCTCGGCCGGTCGCCCTGCGAAGGCCTGGCAATTAACCTGCGGCCTCCGCAAAACATTCGTCATAGAGCTCGCTGGCGTTTCCCGCATCACCGAACGAGGTCCAGCCGCCGTCCACGTAGAGGATCGAGCCGTTGATGTATGAGGCGTCAGACGAAGCAAGGAAGAACGATGCATCTGCGACGTCTTCTGGCCGTCCCATCCTGCCCATGGGGATGCGTCGTCCGATTGCTGTCAGGTCGATGCGGCCGGCTTTGGCCAACTGAGCAAGTGCGGGCGTGCGGATGTGGCCAGGAGCGACGGTGGCTGTCCGAATTCCGACCGGCCCGAGTTCGGCCGCCATGCAACGGGTCAGCATATCCATCCCCGCCTTGGAGGCGCCGTAGGCATGGCGCGGCGCGAACGGCAGAAAGCTGTCGATCGACCCGAGATTGAGGATCACGCCGCCCGGGCGCATAGCCTTGATCGCTTCGCGCGCGCAGGTGAAGGCGCCGGTAAGGTTGACATCCAGGACGTGTTCGAGCTGTTTCGACAGTTGCTCGATCGCAGGCACAATCCTGTCGGCGGTATCAGCACTATTGACCAGAACATCGATATACCCGAAGCGTCCCCTCAGTTCTTCGAACATCGACACCACATCGCTCTCGACGGCCACGTCCAGCGATTTCGCCAGATGCTTGCCGGGGAGCGATGTAGCCAGCTCTGCCGCTGCAGTGCCATCTTTATCAGCAATCACGACGGTGTCGCCGTTCGCGGCAAAGCGGCGAGCGACGGCCGCGCCAATGCTTTTTGCGCCACCGGTGACGAGCACGATTCGCGCATCTGTGCATTCGGCCGGACAGGAGAGCTCGGCTTGGAGCGCACCATCCACCGGCGGGTGAGCATCCCCCGGCTGGTTGAATGACATCCAGCCTCCGTCGACTGCCAGCACCGAGCCGGTGATGTAGCGCGCCTGCGTGCTGCTCAGAAAACGCACGACCCTGGCGATCTCGTCGGGGCGAGCCAAGCGCCCCATCGGCACGCGGCGGCGTATCGCCGCGAGGTCCATTTTGCCAGCGCGTGCCAGTTCTGTGACCATTGGGGTGCGGACGGAGCCCGGCGCCACCGCCGTGACGCGGATTCCTCGCATAGCCCACTCGCATGCAAGGGACTTTGTCAACGAGATCACGCCAGCTTTCGAGGCTGCGTAGGCGTTGCGCCTGGGATTGCCGACCACGCCCGCCATCGAAGCCACATTGACGATCGCACCGCCCGGCTTCATGCGCCGCGCCGCTTCCCGGGCCATAACGAATGGCCCAATAAGGTTCACTGTCACGCCGCGTCGGAAGGTATCGACAGCGGTGTCGATGATCCTATCCATCGTGGGTCCAACCGCCGCATTGTTGATGAGGACATCGATTTGCGCGAACCGTGCTTCGACCTGGCCGAAAAGTGAGAGCATGTCCTTCTCTCGCGACACATCGCACTCCAGACCGACGTGCGGCGACCCGAGATCCCGAGCCAGTTCAACCACACCACTGCCCGGAAGGTCCACCGCAACTACAGTGTCTCCGTCCGCGGCAAGGATATCGACCAGGGCACGGCCGATCCCGCCCGCAGCGCCTGTGATGATTACGGTGCGTGCTGCCAGTTTCACGAGAGCTTCTCCACGATGACCGCTTGTGATCTCAGCCCATCAACCTTGGGCGGAATGAAGGGCCGAGCCAAATCGTTGCAGTGACCGCCAGTCGCGGCCCCACACAGATGTCGTTCCCGTAGGGCGCTCATCCTCCATTCCTACCCACTTATGCAGCTCCCAGTTGGGGACCCTCGACGCCATCTTGGTCGGTGGGGATGTGACCCTTGAGCAACTGGTAGATGGGATCGTCTGGATGTGGTGCTCCAATCGGCTGTCGCCGGCCGAACCTATCTGCCTCAAGAATCGCTGGCGGGATTTGCTCCTCAACCCAATCGTAGACGACTGTCCGTTCCGCAATTCGCCACTCGTCCTGCCTCTTCTGAAACAGATCGCAGTAACGGCCGCAAAGCAGCGTCTGACGTATTTCTTGGTCTGTATCCGGTCCGCGTTGCAGCGCGGTGAAATAGCTCTCGACCGCGGCCTCTGCTGAACTGATGAAGTCGATCAGGCTGTTCGTGATTTGATGGATGTTACGGTGCCCCGGCAGACCGAGAGCAAATTGGATGAAGTCCTCTGCCGGTCCGCAATAGGGACCGTGCCTGTCATACGCTTCGGGCCAGTATGCGCTACGCAGCGCCGCCTCATCGGCGCGGTCTATCCCGCGGCAGTACCGATACAGGCAGTTGCGGATCGCCTCTCGGTCACGCAGTTCGGTAATTTTCGCGTGGTCGACAGGGTCTGTCGCGAATTGTATGATTGTTTTGTCCTTCCCGATGCCAGTCTGCACTTTGCGTGTGTCTCTCTCTACAACTGAGTTAGCGGGGGGCTCGTCAACTTCCAGAGCTTGTTCGGGGCAGGCTCGTACCCCTTTTGAGGCAAGCAGTTGCTCCCCATCGGCAACATCAATATCACCGGGCAAGATGTAGCCGGCGTCATCAAGCTTGAAGACTCTCGGCGCCCGCGCCCAGCAGCGCGCATGACCCTGGCATCTGGCTTTATGTACGACGACACGCATAGCGAACTCCAATGTCGTTGGCTGAAACTTCAGGACCATTCCAGGATCAGATTCTCGATCCCGAACACATGGCCGCCGAAGGTGATAGGTTCAGTCCCTGTCTTGATCCGAAAGGCTGGGATGCGCGCCAGCCACTCCTCCAGGCCAATGACAATCTCCCGCCGGGCAAGGTGTGAGCCAAGACAACGATGGGGACCATAGCCAAAGGCAGCGTGCCGGTTGTCCTCGCGCGCCAGATCGATCTCATTCGGGCATTCGAATTCCGCCGGGTCACGATTGGCAATCATCGTGGCACAGGAAACATAATCTCCCTTGCGGATCGGCGCGCCTTTGAAGTCGACATCCTTCGTTGCCACTCGGATCATCTGAATGGTCGAATAGGCGCGCAGCAATTCTTCCGCAGCGACGGCAATCCGGTCAGGTTCGCTTCGTAGCAATTCCTGATCTTTGGGGTTGCGCGCGAGATGGGCCAAGTCGAAGCATATGGCTGCTGAGACCGTGTCGAGTCCCGCGACGAACACAAGCACGCCGATGCCACGGACTTCTTCGTCACTGAGCAGACGACCCTCGACCTTTGCCTTCACGATGAAGGTCATGAAATCATCGACCGGCTCCTTGCGGCGCTCGGTGGCAAGTTCGTCGATGAAGGCCACGATCGTCCGGGCTGCGGGTGGTCGTTGCTCCTTATCGCCGTGGAGCAGATCTCTAGCCCAGCCGACAAATGTTTCTAGTCCGTTGTCCGAAAGCCCAATAAAGCGAAGGAAGATATTGACCGCGAACGGAACTGCAAAATCCTTCATGATGTCGCAGCTCGTGCCTGATGCGGCGATCCTGTCGATCAGCTTGATCGCTCGTTCCCGGACAGCCGGCTCCAATGCCATTACCCGCTTTGGCGAAAGCAGCGGATTGAGCAGTGAGCGAAAAACACCGTGGAATGGCGGATCGAGCTCAAGCGGGATCATCGGCCAGCTCTCGCCGAGCACAGAGGCGAAGATGCTGCGATGGCTGGAAAACGTTTCGGTGTCCTGCAGCACCCGGCGCTGGTCGCTCGCGCGAGTGATGACCCAGGTACCCCGACCGTCGCGCGTGTTGCTGGTTGAATAAAAGATCGGAGGCCCGGCATGAACGCAAGCAACCGCTGCATGCGGATCCCCGTTAGCCGTCGGCAACATGCCGGGCGACGTAAACAGGTTGAAGTCCCTCACCATTTCGGGCGGGACATGATCTGGAACCGGCCGCGATTTAACCGCGCCAGAATCGAGAGACCGTTCATGAGATGCTGTCGGCATTTGCATGCAATCGTCGGTGCAAGCTCCGTGCCGAATTCGTCTTTCGATAATCCTTGCCGTTTGCTGGGCAACAGGTGGCGCCTGCGCTGACTTGCTGGTCGGGATTGCAACATTCTTGTCCAGCGTCGGACACAGAATGTAGAATGCTAGACAGCGACTTGGAGCAACTCAACTGGTGGGATCGCTAGCCGATCATGTGCCCGGGGAGCATCCAGTTCGAAAGCTTGCGCTAAGCGGCTTGGTGACTTGGCCGAGGTCACCAGGTGGAAACGACCAACACTTGGGGTGAGCCTAGTGGCGCTCCCCTCGATGATGTCTGGCGGGGTGGTTAGCCGCCTCCGTAGGACAAGATCAGTCTACACGAATGGACTATAGCCTCTCCTCGCATGCCTCATTGGCCGTCCTTCAGAGCCGGCCACACGAGCTTTTGTCTTTCAGCAGGGCGTTTTTCTCGCCAGCTACAGAGCCACACCGACGCCATTAATGAGCGTCCAGTCGACGGGTTGGATGGCCCTGTCCATCTTGCCCAGCACCTTGGCTTAGCATTTGCCGGTGCGGCGGAAGCCTTCAAGACGCAGTTCTTGACCTTCTCCAGATCAGCCTCGGATGGATATCGGCAAGGGTTCAGCTCGTCCTTTTGAACTTGCGCATCTTCGTGTTGGCCAACCCCAGGCCGCCCGACATATTTGCGGTCTATCCGGCACCTCAACTTCGAACAACCTTGCGGCAAGCTCTTGGGATAGCCCACGCTCGTGCCTCCACCACCCGCTCAGCAGAGCCAGATTTGTCGTTGATGGCACGGAACTTGCGGAGTCATTCGCAGATGCGTCACGGACCGAGAGTGTCGTCCCATGAATTCGATCACCAAAAAGGCCGCCCGACGTTGCTGGGACCGCCTGCAATTACCTTATCCCAGAATTGGGAGCAACGGCTTCAAAAGGGATAACTCATCACCTCAATTTTGTCGATCGCGCGGCCATCGAACCGCAGCCATCGATCAGACTTCCGCCTCGTTGCACTCATTGCGACCGCCTTGGTGCTTGCGACAACCGCTCAATTCTGGCTGCCAGGATAACCACATATGGCGACGGAACTTCCTGCTTCAAAGCAATATAGAGATCGTCGATCATCCCCCCATCAAGGCCTCGATCGAGGACACCGCGTTCGGCTTGCTTGGTTCGCAGTGAACAGACCGCACTTCGACGAATGCGATCGATGCGACCGCGCCGAGAACTCTCCCGCATTGTCGACGGTTGGGTCCGTCGGCCCTCCGATGAGGCCTCGGATGCGTCGGGCTCCGAGGCCTCGACTGATGCCGACTGGCCGCCGCCGGAAGGTCTCGCGGCTTTGATCCCCGGCGATGTAGCCACCCCTGCTGCAACAGCTCCTAGCCGGAGAACTCATTCATGACCGAATCGGCGACAGATTTAGTGGACGCGGCTTTGTTCGACCGAGATCGGCTTGACCCAGAAAGTCCCTATCAACGTTCTGGCCCTGCATGGGGTGCCATCATTTCGCTTTCCTTCGGCACCTTCGGGCTTGTGACGGCAGAGTTTCTGCCCGCCAGCGTTCTGACACCGCTCGCGCATGATCTCCGTATCACCACGGGCACGGCTGGACAGGCGCTAACAGCGGCCGCAATCGTCGCGGCGATCTCGGCACCGATAATCGCCATCGTGACAAAGCGTCTGGACCGCAGGGTCGTCATCTGGGCGATGACGCTCCTGCTGATCCTGTCGAACGTTCTGGCGGAGGTTGCGGGGTCGCTGCCGGTTTTGCTGGCGGCACGCGTCGTCCTTGGCATATCGCTTGGTGGTTTTTGGTCAATTTCGGCAGCGTTGGCGATGCGGCTGGTTCCAAGTCACCTCATGCCGCGCGCCATGTCGGTCATCCTCACCGGCGTTTCTGTCGCCTCCGTCTGCGCGGCTCCAATCGGCGCTTATGTCGGTGACATTTGGGGATGGCGAGCCTCGTTCAAGGTCGCCGCAATCGTGAGTGCCGTTGCGCTGCTCGTGCAACTCGTAACCATTCCGCCACTGCCTCCGATCGAAGTGCGCAGATTCCGCAGTCCGCTGGATGTCGCGAAGAATCCGGCGATGAAGGTTGCGGTGCTAGTCGTGCTATTGGTCGCTTCCGGCCATTTTGCCAGCTTCGCCTACATCCGCGCCTTTCTCGAGAGCGTTCCTGCGCTCGACAAGAAGTCAATCCCGCTCGTGTTCCTTGCTTTTGGCACGGCCGGCGTCTTCGGCAATTTAGCCGGCGCATTCCTCACCAAACACAGTCTCAAGGCGGTCGCGGCCCTGCCGCCCCTGCTCATTGCCGTAGCCGCTGTCTCGCTCCTGACCATGAGAGCATCGGCCTTGACCTCGGCAATTGCAGTTGCCGTATGGGGCTTTGCTTTTGGCGCGGTCCCGGTCGGATTGCAGACATGGATGGTGCTACGCGCCGCTCCGAAACAGGCCGAGAGCGCTGGTGTACTGATGGTCATAACCTTCCAAGTGGCCATCGCAGCCGGCACAACTTGCGGTGGCCTATTGGTGGATCACACGGGTATTGCCAGTGTCTTTGTCTACAGCGCGGTTGCCACGTTCCTCGCTGTCTTGACAGTATTTTTGCTCGGCCCGAACCGCAAAACCTGACCGCCTGGTGGGGAGTGACGGTCGGCGGCGTTCACGCTATTGTCACCTCTGAGCTCGGCCCAAAGGCCGCGGCTTCGTCGTAACCATGCGGTCGATGGGGCAGCGCCAAATTGCTTCCTGCTCATCGCGTTGCGATAATACAGCGCGCTTATTGCGTCATCGTGTCCCCGGTCTCGGCTTCAATGCCCGGCTACTGGCTGCGGAGGCAGATGGGCGCCGGCGTCCCACCGACGACGATCGGTCTTTTCTCATGTAGCTGTCGGGGAAACGAGGCAGGTTTTCCGCCAGAACCCGCCAGTCGTCGCGCTCGCGTTCGCCTTCCTTGCGCGCACCGAACAACTGGATGATGATCTTGCCGTCGGACCCATATGCTTCGAGCGAGGTGACGTGACTGTCATTGGTCGGCTTGCGCACGGCCCAAACCTCACGGATTTGGTGGGTCCTGAGATGCAGCCGGAACGTTTCGTCCAGCACATGGATGCACGGCCCGATCTGCTTGACCGACTTGATTAAGCCGGAATGGGTCTGGATAGAACCTCGGTTGCCGACGAAGCACATGATCGGCAATTCGTCTTCGGCCGCACGCTGGAGCACGGCGCCAACTGCGGCATTGTCGAGCAGCCAAGCGTAATCCTGGCCGACCATGCGCAAAGCCTGGCAGCGGCTGAGCTTGAGCGTCTTTAGAAGGTTGACGTCAGTCAGCCGGCTCCAGTACTCGCGTAGGTCGTCCACCGTGCCGGCCCAGTCCGCAGTCCTCGCGCCCAGGTCGGCTACTCTCGCCTTAAGCGACATGGTCGGCTCCTGGTTGGCGGATACGAGCTCGGCCACCAGCTTTCGATAGGCATGAAGGTTGGAGACCGGCCTGAGATGCACCTTATGCACTGCTGCGCCGGCGGCGTCGAAGAATTGCAAACTGCGCTGGATTCCGCCGCGATGGCGCCTTTCAACAGCGAAACCATACCTCCAAGCCTGCGGGAAGACGCGAAGGTCGAATTCGTCACCAAGGACCATGGCGTGATTGTTGCCGGTTATCACTCTGTTGAAGACGCCAATCTTTTCGTGCACGGCACCTTGATTGCGGGTCAGCGCCGTCACTTCGCCCACGAATTCGAGGCCCGTCAGAAGGTGATTGACGCGCGGGTCGATGCGTGCCGCGCCGAAACCGCAATGGGCCGCGACCAGTTCCGCTTCCGAAATGGCCAATTGGGCGGCGAAATCACGCGCGGGAATGTTCGGACAGACTTCCCACGCACGCCGGATTTCGTTGGGCGACCGCTTCTTGCGCTGATCCATGTTTTTACCCCTGCCCCGTTCTTCTTTTGACGATCGATCGAAAAACGGGCCTCAGGGATGTGCACGGCGGACGCGATCGATCGTCAGGCACATGCCAGTCGAATCCTGTCTCCGGGCGGTCAGCGGCCAATCGCCGGTAGCGAGCGATTGTTGGGTGGTCGGCGCCAATCGGCCGATCGAGCATTCGGGTACCACCGGCGGTGCTGCTTTCCCACCAAGGCGGGTCTGATGGATCATATTGCTTTCCTTCGTTCTTCGATTGCGAGGGCAACCCAAAGGTGAATCGGCCGGCAATTTTGCCGCCGCAACGAAGGCTTCACAAAAATCGTGCCAGTTGCTCCGCGGCAAGCTCTGAACATCTTTGGCTCTGTTCATTGCTTTACGCGTGAGTGCATCGCGAACTCAGGCGCCCTTCCTGTGACGCGGACGCGACAAACCCGACAGTAAGTGTCGGTTGTCGGACGTCTCCCCAGCAATCGAGCATAAGAGACGTCGGGATGTCCTACGGTTTTTGACACGTCTTCCCTTTGGCACGGTCCATGCGAGATGATCCACGAAAACGCCGGACCGAGGAGAAATCGAGCCATGATTACGCTCACCGACAACGCTGTTGCCGCCATCAAGGCCGCTCTTTACCGCGCCAGCGAGCCGGCGGAAGGATTTCGCATCATGGTCCATGCCGGCGGCTGCGCCGGCTTCCAATACTCAATGGGCCTGGAGAGCGTCTCACGTGAGGGCGATGCGATCATCGAGCGAGATGGGCTCAAGGTGTTCATGGATAGAGGCTCCCAACCCCATGCCGCCGGCATGACCGTGGACTTCGTCACTGGGCTCGAAACATCCGGCTTTGTTTTCGATAACCCCAATGCGCGTGAGACGTGCGGCTGCGGCAAGTCCTGCAAATGATTGCGAGGGAACAGGCTATGTTCGACTATAGCGACGCCAAGGAATACTGCGTCGAACCGGTAACCGCCGGCGCTCTGGAACCGGCCGACACGCACTGTCGGCCCGGAACAATTGCGTTCGGTGATGCACCAAATCGCGATCATCGATCGTTGCCGTGGGCAAGCAAACAAAATTGCCCGAAACAGCTGAATTCCCGGCGGATGCCGCCACCAAAGGGCAATGTCGACAGCGACCGGTCAGCCAAGCCATCGCTCCCCCGGCCGCCCACCTTACCAGATACGATATGCGCCAGAGGTTCAATGGCCCGACTACCCTTGAATCATTTCAGCAGTTGAAGGATCACTCCCATGAACCCTGTCTATCTCGACAACAACGCAACGACGCGGGTTGATCCTGCAGTCGTTGGAGCGATGTTGCCTTTCTTTACGGAGCAATTTGGCAATCATTCGTCCATGCACGCCTATGGCGCATCGGTTGCTGAAGCCGTGAGAAAGGCGAGGCAACAGTTGCAAGCCCTCATCGGCGCGGGATTCGAGGACGAGATCATCTTCACCTCGGGCGGGACTGAAAGCGACAGTACAGCCATCCTTTCGGCGCTGGAGGTGATGCCCGACCGAACGGAAATAGTGACTTCCGCGGTTGAACATCCGGCCGTTCTGAAGTTGTGCGCGCACCTTGAGAAGACGCGCGGCGTCAAGGTGCACATTATCCCAGTCGATCACTACGGCCGGCTCGACCTGGACGCCTACAGAACCGCCCTCACCCCACAAGTGGCAATCGTCTCGATAATGTGGGCGAACAATGAGACCGGTACGATCTTTCCCGTGGTTAAGCTTGCCGATCTAGCCAGGGAAGTCGGCGCGCTTTTCCACACTGATGCAGTGCAGGCGGTCGGAAGGCTTCCGATTGAGCTGAAATCGACCGCGATCGACATGCTGTCGCTCTCCGCCCACAAGCTGCATGGTCCAAAGGGGATAGGCGCGCTTTATGTAAGACGTGGCGTGCGCTTCTCCTCCATGATCAAGGGTGGGCACCAAGAGCGCGACCGGCGTGCAGGCACTGAAAACACACCCGGCATAGTCGGACTGGGCATGGCGGCCGAACTCGCCTTGAAATTCATGGACGAGACAAAACGAATAAAATGGTTGCGCGACCGCCTTGAGAACGGGATCATCCAGCGCATCCCAAACACATCCATCAACGGCGATCCGCAAGAGCGATTGCCAAACACTGCAAACATTGGATTCGAAGGTATCGAAGGCGATGCAATTCCAATTGTCCTGAGCCGGCTGGGAATCGCCTGTTCCGCCGGGTCCGCCTGTGCCTCTGGCTCACTGGAACCGAGCCATGTTCTGATCGCTATGAACGCGGCATGTGGGGCAGTCCGCTTCTCCTTGTCGCGTGACAACGGCGAAGATGACGTAGACCGCGTGCTTGAGGTCCTGCCTGCGATCACCGAGAAGCTACGGGCCGTTCCCAGTGCTGGACTGTGCGGGCGAGGTGCAGAACAGCTTCATTCCGGCCCGGGTCCGAGCGGCACAATAGCCGACGAGCCGTGAGGTCTTCCTCAACGTGACGACCCTGCGCAAGGAGAGCAGTTAAACTCGGGGTCGCCTTCACCACTTCAGAAAAGCTTGAGATCGCCAAGTCTCTTGCCCAGCCGCCGTGCCAGAGGTCGGCACGCCGTCAGCAATGTCACCAATGCATCGACACCACAATTTCGCGCCGGGAGAATACAATGAACTGCTCCGCTGATAGCCGCCCGATCGATCGCACCGATATCCTAGCGCGACTGAAGGGCCTGTCGGCCGCGGAGGACTTCTTCGCCTGCCTTGACGTCTCCTACGACCCGAAAGTGATGAATGTCTCGCGGCTCCATATCATGAAGCGCGTGGGCCAATACCTTGCCGAAGAAGATTTCTCCGGTCTGCCTAACCAGGTAATCGCCGCGCGGGTGCGCGCCAAGCTGGAACGCGCCTACGAAGATTTCGCGACTTCCTCGCCGCTCACGCAACGTGTGTTCAAGGTGCTAAGGGACCACGATCCAAACATATGTCCCGCACCTGGCCGCGCCTTCGTCCCGCTCGACTCTGCACTGAAGCGGTTCGGAAAGTAATGAGCCCGACACGGCTGCGACGCGACAATGTCGAGAAGTCGACAAATCCAGTCCTCATGACGCCTCCTCGGAAGCAAACGAAGCCACCTTCTGGAATAGAGGCAGGAAGACGACTTGGCATGAACGATGCAGGCAATGAGGTGAACCGCCAAGCACGAATCCGGACTGGGAGCTTAGAGAAACCGCCAATGCATATCGTAGTCTGCATCAAGCAGGTGCCGGATTCGGCACAGATCCGCGTGCACCCGGTGACGAACACGATCATGCGTCAGGGTGTTCCGACCATCATCAATCCTTACGACCTGTTCGCCCTCGAAGAAGCGCTCAAACTGCGCGACGTTCATGGTGGCGAGGTTACTGTGCTCACAATGGGTCCGCCCATGGCGGAGGACTCGCTGCGAAAGGCGCTCGGTTACGGTGCTGACCGAGCAGTTCTCTTGACGGACCGCTATTTTGCCGGATCCGATACGCTGGCGACTTCCTTTGCTCTTTCGCAAGCAATCGCAAAAATTGGGGAGACTTTCGGCAGGCCGGACATCGTCTTCACCGGCAAGCAGACGATTGACGGCGATACCGCCCAGGTCGGACCGGGCATAGCCAAGCGCCTAGATTTATCGCAACTTACCTATGTCGCGAAGATTGCCTCCATCGATCTCGATACGCGAGAGATCGAAGTCGCTCGTCGCGCCGAAGGCGGCACCCAGTTGCTGAAGAGCAGACTCCCTTGCCTCATTACCATGCTGGAAGACACCAACGAAATCCGCCGGGGCTCGCTCCAGCAGGCTCTGTGCGCGGCGCGCAGCCAAGTCGTGAAGTGGACTGCAGCCGACGCCGGCATTGACGATCTCACCCGGTGCGGTCTGCGTGGCTCGCCTACAGTCGTCAAGCGTGTTTTCGCCCCCACCGCACGGGCAGAAAGGGCGGCGCAGATCGACACCGCGGAAAGGGGCTTGCAGGACATAGCCGATGAACTCATCGCCGATATCTTAACCCGCCGGCCGGCGCTGGAACATGAGCTGGCCTTCAACAGCGGCACGTGACGGCCAGGAGCAGAAAATGTCGACCGCAAGCCAAACTACCCCTCGCATTGCCCCCGGCCGTGCCGGTGTAAAGAAAGAACTTCCCGACCGTTTCAAAGACTACCGGCACGTGTGGGTCTTCCTCGAGCTCGAACGCGGCAATGTGCATCCTGTATCATTCGAACTGCTGGGCGAAGGCCGCAAATTAGCCGACAAGCTTGAAGTCCAGCTCGCGGGCGTCGTGCTGGGACCGCCGGGCGAGATGGTCGAGGACGCTGTTGCCGAGGCCTTCGCTTACGGGGCGGATCTTGTCTACATCGTCGATGCGCCGCCGCTCGCCGACTACCGGAACGAGCCGTTCGCCAAGGCGCTCACGGATCTGGTCAATACCCATAAACCCGAAATCCTCCTTCTCGGCGCGACCACACTGGGCAGGGATCTTGCAGGCTCGGTAGCGACGACCCTGCAGACGGGGCTCACGGCCGACTGCACCGAACTTGATGTAGATTCCGACGGTTCACTCGCCGCGACCCGTCCGACTTTTGGTGGCTCATTGTTGTGTACGATCTATACACTAAATTACCGGCCGCAAATGGCGACGGTGCGACCAAGGGTCATGCCTATGCCGCAACGGGTGGATAAGCCGGTCGGGCGTGTCATGCGGCACAAGCTGTCGCTCGTTGAGGACGATATCGTCACCAAAGTCCTCGGCTTCCTACCGGATAACCAGTCGGCAATGGCAAATCTTGCCTATGCGGATGTCGTGGTTGCGGGAGGCCTCGGTCTCGGAGCGGCGGAGAACCTTCAGCTTGTGAAGAATCTTGCCCGAGCGATCGGCGCCGAGCATGGCTGTTCGCGCCCCTTGGTCCAGAAGGGCTGGATGCCGGCTGATCGACAGATTGGACAAACTGGCAAGACCATTCGACCGAAGCTTTACATCGCGGCCGGAATTTCCGGCGCCATCCAGCACCGAGTTGGGGTCGAGGGGGCCGATCTCATCGTCGCGATCAACACCGATCCGAACGCGCCGATTTTCGAGTTCGCCCACCTCGGGATCGTCACGGATGCAATCCGCTTCCTGCCCGCACTGACGGAAGCCTTCACCCGGCGGCTGTCGCCGCACAGTCGAGACAAGCTTGCGAGTTGAGGGAGAGGACATGATTGAACAATTCGATGCCATTGTGGTCGGAGCCGGCATGTCTGGAAACGCAGCTGCTTACACTTTGGCAAGCCAGGGGCTGAAGGTCCTGCAGTTGGAGCGCGGGGAATATCCGGGCTCTAAGAACGTCCAGGGTGCCATAATGTACGCGAACATGCTGGAGAAGATCATCCCGGACTTCCGGGATGATGCGCCCCTCGAGCGGCACCTGGTCGAACAGCGACTTTGGGTGATGGACGACACGTCTCACACCGGAATTCATTACCGGTCGGACGACTTCAATGAGGCGAAACCCAACCGCTACACGATCATCCGCGCCCAGTTCGACAAATGGTTTTCCCGCAAGGTGCGCGAGGCTGGCGCGACGGTCCTGTGTGAGACGACCGCGACGGAACTCGTCCGTGATGGCAATGGCAAGGTGATCGGCGTCCGCACAGACCGGGCTGGCGGAGTGGTCTTCGCGAATGTGGTCGTTCTCGCAGAAGGGGTGTCGGGATTGCTTGGCACTCGCGCAGGCCTGCGCGAGATGCCGAAGCCGGAGACCGTGGCGATTGCCGTCAAGGAAATGCATTTCTTGCCCGAAGAGGTCATTGGCCAGCGGTTCGGGGTGAAGGGCGATGAAGGCTGCGTAATCGAGGCCGTGGGCACGATCTCTCGCAGCATGGCCGGGCTCGGCTTCCTTTACACCAATAAGGAGTCGATTTCACTCGGCATCGGCTGCCTGGTCTCGGATTTCGCCGCGACGATGGAGAGCCCGTCCGCCCTCCTGGATGCGATGAAAAACCATCCTTCGATCCGGCCGCTGATCGCTGGCTCGGAGGTGAAAGAATATGCCGCCCATCTTATCCCCGAAGGTGGTTACAGGGCCATTCCGCAGCTATTCGGCGACGGTTGGGTCATCGTCGGCGACGCAGCGCAACTGAACAATGCCATTCACCGTGAGGGTTCGAACCTTGCCATGACCTCGGGTCGTGTCGCGGCTGAGGCGATCATCAAAGTCAAAAGCCGCAACGGTCCTATGACCAAAGCGAACCTTGCGCTCTACAAGACGATGCTGGATGACTCCTTTGTGATCAAGGATCTTAAGAAATACAAGGACATGCCAGCCTTACTCCACACCAATTCCAGCAACTTTTTTGACAGCTATCCGCGGTTGATGTCGCATGCCGCTCAGACCTTCATGCGTGTCGACGGCACGCCGAAGATCGAGAAGGAAAAGAACACCACGGCCGCCTTCATCAACGCGCGCTCGCGCTGGGGGTTGGTCAGCGACGCGGTCCGCCTGGCATTGGCATGGCGCTGAAGAGGGTACAAGATGACGATCGCAGTGACGAAGGTTCGTGTCGAGGACAAACTTTACCAGAACCGCTATCTGGTCGATTCCGGCCGCCCCCATATCATAGTGCGACCGCACGACAAGCCAAGCGCGAACTTGCTTGCGTTGACCTACGTCTGTCCGGCGAAATGCTATGAGTTGAATGACAAGGGTCAAGTCGAGATCACCGCCGACGGCTGCATGGAATGCGGCACCTGCCGGATATTGTGCGAGAAAGGCGGCGACATCGAGTGGAACTATCCGCGCGGCGGCTTTGGTGTCCTGTTCAAGTTCGGATGATCAGCCGGTGCCAAGAGCATGCCGGCAGCGAGCAACTGCGGCACACCATGAGCCTCTCCATCCACTTGCAAAGAGCTAGTGAATATTGGGTTTCGCAATTCAAGTTTCCTCGACTTGGTAGGGGTATCCTCAGGCCACGGGGCGCCTGTGCCGGACTTACCACCGGTAACGTGGTCGAGCCCCTTTGGACAATGTCCGGCCATCGTGCCGGATGGCAGCCACAACGGCCGGTGAGCAAATGGAACGGCACAATCCATGATAAAGACGTATGTGCTAGTGCATGGTGCCTGGCATGGCGGATGGTGTTGGCGGGACGTCGCCGCCAATCTTCGCAAGATGGGATGCCACGTGACCACGCCTACCCAGACAGGTGTCGGCGAACGCGCACGTTTGCTGTGCAAGGACATCACGCCCGACACATTCGTGACCGACATCGTCAACCACATTGTAACGGAAGAGCTGAGCGATGTGATCCTTGTCGGTCACAGTCTAGGCGGCATCAGCATCACCGGCGCCGCCGACCGGATACCCGACCATATCAGCCATCTCGTTTATCTCGACGGCGCCATCGTCGAGAGCGGTCAAAGTGTATTCAGCACCATGCCCCCCGACATCGTCGCCGCCCGTCGAAAATTGGTTGCGGAGGAAGGACGGGGTATCTTCATGCCGACTCCGCCGCCAACAGCATTCGGCACTCCCGAGGGACACTCGCTCACGGACTGGGTGCGGCGCCGGATAACACCGCATCCGGCAGGCACCTACGAAAGCGGACTTAAGCTCGAGCACCCGCTCGGCAACGGCAGACCCCGAACCTATGTCGTCTGCACTAATCCACTCCACCCGCCGATGGCGGGAGCGCGAGAATGGGTCGCGAAGCAGGATGGCTGGGCGTGGCAGGAACTCGCCACTGGCCACGACGCAATGATCCTCGCGCCGACGGAAGTTGCTCTCCTTCTTAGCGCTGTCGGCTGAGGAACCAAGTAGGGGGAGCGGCGGCCGATTCTCAGGCCGTGGCCTTGAGCTCTGGTGCAAGGATGTAGGCCCAACGGGTCGTTCCGGTGGCGCCACCGAAACCACTAGGCGGGAGTGGCCTGTCCTGCCGACGTCGCAAGCTTGCGAGCGTTCCGCCGCGGCCGCAGCCCGTAGCGCCGGGCAACCTCCGAGATCACCGCGTCGGCTCCAGGGTCTCGGAGATGACTCCGTGCCTTGTCGTCCATCGACCAATGCCGCCGACCAACAGCGCCGTTGATCACCCTCGAAAACGCCGAGGCTGCCGCTCAGGGTCAATCGTAAGTTCAAGTTCAGACACAAGCCGATCTCCGATCCACCTCAGAATCGGCAGGCCCACAGATCGCGGGTCCTCCTGGAAGGACACAGCGCTTACCCTTGAAATATGGAGAACCATGGCTTTGCGCCGTCGGCAGTTGAGCTGATCTCGCAATGCTATTTCCCCGGCAACGTCCGCGAGCCGGAGAACTGCGTGCTTGGCGTTCTCCTCTGGAAGGAACCAATCTTTCGGAACGTGGCAATGTCATCGACGAGCTCTCACGGGCCAGCACGATGCCGGTTCGGCGCATCGGCGCCCGCCTGAACACGAGATGGCCACTTGCGATTCTAACGATACGGCCGGACGGGGGCTGGGACCGCGGCGGACGAAGCGTGACGGCTGATCGACACAATGGAGAAGGCCGGCTGGGTTCAGGCTAATGCGGCTCGAATTCTCGGCCTCAAGCTGCGACAAGTCGGCTAGGCGATACGCCGGCATAGTATCGAGGTGAAGGAACTTCTAAGAGCCTGATGAGCCAATCGTCAGGCCAGTGGTCTTGCGCGCCCTGTGCGCGACAAGGAGTGCTTCGTGCTTCTGAACGGATTTGGACTTGCACTGTCGCAAGCAGGACAAAATTGTGTCGCGCCGGCCTGACACAATGCGATATCGACCCGAATAGTGAACTGAAGCCGCTTTTTTCAGTTGGTATGGCTCTTGCACCTTGAACCGCGACGTTACCAGCAACGGAGCCGTTTGATGTCCTCACCGACAGTTTCGATTGAGGGGCCGACTAGCACGACATCCGAGGGTCTTCTGGCAGCCGCGAAATCCGGTGGCTGCGCATCGTCTTCCTACGGCTCGTCGCCGACCAGCCCGGGCGAAGAGGATCCGGCTATTTGGGAAAGGATCAAGGATCACCCCTGCTTTTCGGAGGAAGCGCATCATTATTTCGCGCGTATGCATGTGGCGGTCGCGCCGGCTTGCAATGTCCAGTGCAACTATTGCAATCGCAAATACGATTGCGCCAACGAGAGCCGGCCTGGTGTTGTGTCTGAGAAGTTGACGCCCGACCAAGCGCTACGCAAGGTCATCGCCGTTGCCAACAAAGTTCCGCAGCTTTCGGTTCTTGGCATCGCTGGGCCGGGGGATGCCTGTTACGATTGGGAGAAAACGAAGGCAACGTTCGACCGCGTCATCAGGGAAATCCCCGACATAAAGCTGTGCGTCTCCACTAATGGGCTCGTGCTGCCGGACCATGTCGCCGAGCTTGCCGAAATGAATGTTGATCACGTGACGATCACCATCAACATGGTCGACCCGGAAGTCGGCGCGAAGATCTATCCATGGATCTTTTATGAAAATCGCCGCTACTTCGGCATCGAAGCCGCTCGAATCTTGCACGCGCGGCAGATGCTGGGCCTGGAGATGCTGAGCGCGCGCGGCATCCTCACCAAAATCAACTCGGTGATGATTCCTGGAGTGAACGACCAGCACCTGTTTGAGGTGAACAAAATGGTCAGGGAGCGGGGCGCGTTTCTGCACAACGTGATGCCTCTGATTTCGGACCCGGCGCACGGTACCCACTACGGACTCATCGGGCAGCGCGGCCCAACGGCAACGGAGATGATGGCTCTTCAGGATCGACTTGAAGGTGGCGCCAAGTTGATGCGCCACTGCCGGCAGTGCCGGGCAGATGCTGTCGGCCTGCTCGGTGAAGATCGTGGCCAGGAATTCACGCTGGACGGTATTCCCGACGATGTCGCCTACGATGCTGGCAAGCGTCAGGCCTATCGGCAGGTGGTCGCACACGAGCGCCGTGATCATGAGGCGGCGAGGAGCGAGGCCATCGGTATGGTCAAGGCAACAGACTCCGAAAAGTCGCTTCTGGTTGCGGTGGCCACTAAGGGAGGTGGACGGGTCAACGAACACTTCGGCCACGCGAAGGAATTCCAGGTTTATGAAGTCTCGCCTAGAGGGATCAGCTTGGTCGGGCATCGGAAGGTCGAGCGGTATTGCCTCGGAGGCGGGGGCGAAGACGCCATCCTCGAGGGCGTCATCGCAGCGCTCGAAGGCATACACATAGTGCTATGCGCCAAGATCGGAAATCGCCCGAAGGAACAACTCTCGCGAGTTGGACTGCGCGTAACCGACGCCTATGGCCATGACTACATCGAGACCGCAGTCAGCGCACTTTACGCGGCAGAGTTTGGGATCAGACCACTAGCGGCGACGGCCTGAGCCGTCTCGTCCGATAACCAGGAGTTAGAATGGCTTTAAAGATCATCGCATCCCAATGTACCCAATGCGGGGCCTGCGAGTTCGAATGTCCTTCGGAAGCGATCAAGTTCAAGGGCGACGCCTATGTGATCGATCCAAACAAGTGCACCGAATGCAAGGAGGCCTTCGATACGCAGCAATGCGTGTCGGTCTGTCCGGTACCGAAAACCTGCGTTCCCGCTTGATTCCTACCGAAACGGTCGGGTTCGCCGCACGACGACGCCTGCAACCCGCGACCACAACAAAAGCCTCGAGAAAGGAATGGACAGCATGTGGTCCAGACGCGAACAGGAGGTCGAAATCGGCAGACCGCCACGGTTCATGCAGGGTGAGCGGGTCCGTGCGATACGCCACATAAAAAACGACGGCACCTATCCCGGCAAGGAGATCGGCGAAAACCTCGTGCGGAAGGGCGACGAAGGCTACGTGCGCGACATTGGAACCTTTCTCCAGCAATTCTTCATCTATGCGGTCGAATGGATCGATCGTGGCACGGTCGTCGGCATGCGAGCGCGCGAACTCATTAGCCTCGACAAAGTCGAGGTTCCCTGCGGAGCTGAAGGCATTTCCAACGGGGGAACAGCCGGATGAAAGTAATGATTCGCAGGACCGCTACTGGCTTGTCGGCTTATGTCCCCAAGAAGGATCTCGAAGAGCCGATCACCGAGATTGAGAACGCTGACTTATGGGGCGGGACCGTGACGCTCAGGAACGGTTGGCGGCTCATGCTGCCCGACCTTCCGCGCGACACGCGTTTGCCGATCACCGTCGAGGCGATGAAGATTTCCGACGGGGCCTGATGCCGGTGGGTTCAGTGGCGGAGAGGAAACGCGTATGAACACGATGCTGAGCTGGGACCATCTCGTCGTCGTCCGGGGCAGTTTTGCCAAAAAACTGATTGACCTGCTGAACGGCGCTCTCAAGGCCGATCGAGTGATCCCCTATCTCGGTCCTGGTCTTCTGCAGCTTAACCCACCGGAATCCCCTGTACCTTGCACCCCTGAAGATGTCGCCGCGGCCCTCAACAAGCGGGCGCCTGCCCCTTCCAGGATTCGCACCAATATGTGGTCGGTCGCGCAGTTTATCGAGCAGCGCCGACATCGTCGGACTCTCCAAGCGTGGATGGCGGAGATATTCGCAGCCCCCGCCGAGCCGACCGTTCTTCACGCCTGGCTCGCAACCCTTCAACTGTCTGTCATCATCGACAGCTGGTACGATGGCGCCATGCGAGCAGCCCTTGCAGAGGCCGGCCAAACAGACGTTGTCGAGATACAAGGAACGACGCGCGCGACCGGAATCGGTAACATCTGGACGAGAACTTACGATTTGTCAGGAACAGAACTCGAGGCCGAACAAGTGGCTAGGACGGTGCTCTATGCGCCGCACGGCAGCGTCAGGCCGGCGGCAAACTTCCTCGTGGCTGATTCCGATTACGTCGAAGTCCTAACCGAAATTGATATCCAGACGCCGATCCCGGACGCGGTGAAGCAACGGCGCGTCAACCGGGGTTTTTTCTTCGTGGGCTGCCGCTTCAACGATCAGATGCTGCGCACATATGCCAGACAGCTGATGAAGCGCTCCACTGGCCCACATTTTGCGGTGATCGATTCGGCTACGCTGACCAGAAACGAACGTCGTTTCCTTGCCGAAGGCGCAATCACGGTCATCGACATGCCGATCCGCAACGCCGCGGCTCGCCTCGTCGGGGTCGATGCTAGCCAGGATTAATGGCCGGCGATTGCTGGTGAGTCGCTGCTTGCCTCCAAGGGCGAAAACTCAGTTGGGAATACATTCGTGAGCAGTAATGCTAGTGGCAGCACAACGTAGGCTCTGAATTCGTTGGGCCATGTGAAAGGGTCCGCTGCTGCGGGACGTGAGCACGTTGCGGCGGCATTACGCACATGATCTTGTGACCCCCGTGGCAAAAGAACTGAAGCGCCCGAGTCGCGACAACATATGCAGCGCTCAATGGCTTCGACAAAAATTCGGCACAGTTTCGACAGTTCGCATGCACCTCCAGGGTCAACGAGGTTGATTATGCCTGTTTATGTGGGTCGGCCACGCGAGCAGGAATTCCCACTACCTTTGCCCCGGCGGGAACATCTCGTGTGACCACGCAGCCAGCGCCTACCACTGCATTATCACCAATCGTGACGCCAGGCAGAATGATTGCTCCACCGCCGATCCAGACACGGCTGCCAATGTGAACAGGACGCCCGACCTGCAGGCCGGCCTGCCGCTGCTCGGCATCATGTGGATGATCGGCGGTATAAATCTGCACAGCAGGCCCAATTGCCGTTCCTTGCCCGATTTTGACCTCTACCACGTCAAGAATAACGCAGTTGAAGTTGATGTAGGCATTGGCTCCAATGCGGATATTGAATCCGTAGTCGCAAAAAAAGGGCGGACGGATGACCGTTCCGCGCCCAACCTCTCCCAGCCGCTCGGACAAAAGCTCATGCCAATGCCCCGTGGTCTGCCCCAGCGTATCATTGTACCGCTTGAGCCAAGCCCCGGTTGCCAACAGGTCAGCTTGGATCTCCGGATCCGCCGCATTGTAAAACTCGCCTGCGAGCATCTTTTCTTTTTGGCTACGCATCATAGTCTCCCGTCAGGTCGTGTCCCGTACAGTGATGCAGGAACGCACATCAAACTGCCTCGGCAACTTTGTAACTCGATCTTGCCGGGCGCGCGGTCGGTCACGAGCCGGGGCGACAGTTTCGTCTCGACCAACTTCCAAGAATTTGGATATCGGAGATCAACCGGTCGCAGGGGCCAATACCTGACGAAGTCGGCAACTGTCCAGCGGTCGAACTCACTTTCATGCCCATCTCAGATTGCGTGATATCGAGCGGTAAGCCATCAGCTAATGTATCGACCAGGTCCCGCCAGAGGATTACTCCTTTTTAGTTTGTCAGTCGCAGAGCCCCAGTACGACTGGTGGTAGAAAGCACACGGCCGGAATCTTGGCAGCGCTGTTCACACCCACTTCGTAAGCCTGGCCGATGGGCTCGGCGCCAGAGCACCAATGCTTGACCTGCTCCAGCTCTTGCTCGGCGGGTTGTTTCAGAGACGCTTGATCTCGATACCGCGTTTTCTCAGCACGTAGCCGATCTGGCGCGGGGTCAAACCGAGCAGGCGCGCCGCCTTTGCCTGCACCCAGCCACACTTTTCCATGGCAGCAATGACCGTATCGGCATCGGGCACCCTACCACGAGTCGTGGCAGGGCCTATCGGCGCTTGCCCGTCGCCGACGGGCGGGGCGGCACAGGCGGCGGAAGGCTCGATCGTAGTCGACTTCTCTGACGTCGGCTGTCCGTTCTTCCACAGCGCCGCGGCCAAGCACTGATCCGCGTAACAGGCAAAGTCAGTTCTGAGGATTGATGGACCCGTCGCCAGAACTGCCGTCCGTTGAACGCAGTTTTCGAGCTCTCGGATGTTACCTGGAAATTCGCAGTTCATTAGCACCTCAATCGCTTCGGGAGCGAAGGTCAGCGTGTGATCATTCTCAGTATTGAAATTCTTGAGAAACTGAGCGGCCAAGAGCGGAATATCACCTCGCCTTTCGCGCAATGCCGGCACGCGTAAAGTGACGACGTTGATGCGATAATAGAGGTCTTGCCGGAACTCCTTGCGTTGAACTGCCGTTTCCAAGTCCCTGTTCGTTGCGGCAATCACGCGAACATCAACTTTAATGGTGTGGTTGCTGCCGACGCGCTCAAACTCCTGCTCCTGCAGGACACGCAGCAGCTTAGCCTGGAACGAACCTGATATTTCGCCAATCTCGTCCAGAAACAATGTGCCTTTGTCGGCAGCCTCAAAGCGCCCCTTGCGCAAACTGCTCGCGTCGGTGAAGGCACCCTTCTCATGACCGAACAAGTCAGATTCCAGAAGCGTCTCGGTGAGCGCCGCGCAATTGACCTTGATGAAGGGCTGCTTGGCGCGAGGCGAGAGCTCGTGAATGGCTTTGGCAACCAGCTCCTTGCCGGTTCCGGATTCACCTCGCAACAGGACCGTAGTCTTCGCCTTGGCCACCTTGACAAGGTGCTCACGCAGCTTGCGCAGCGCCTGACTATCGCCAAGCATCTCCTTGCTGATCTTTTTACGTTCCATTTGGCAGCCCATCCCACTCCGCCACCCGCCGGTAGAACTGCACTGGACGGTGAGCTGTGTTGTATTTCGCCATCATCATTCTCGATCTCACCTTTGTTGCTTCGAAATTTCCGGCGCGCGGACCCCCTCGGCAAATGGCAATGGCGCCTGAGCATCGTTGTCTTTCACCAGGACGAGCGTCTTCTCCTCCGTGCGGGCGCCCGCAATATGCGCGCTTGTTTGCGCAGGCCTTTACTCGACCGGTCGCCGTTCTGTCCGGCTTCTGCCGCACCGCAGCCTGCAAACCCATCCTTGACAAGAAAGGAGGGGAGTCAATCGAGCTCTCCTTGCATTCGTGCAAGGAAAATTGTCAGTTTGATAGAATTCTATCAAAACGGCAGAAACGCCCCGCCCCCAATTTGGCTGTACCTGCGGCGTTCAGCTTACGTGACGACATGTGCGGACTTGTCCCAATTGCCGTCCGAGTTGTGCGGGAAACAGTAGCCGCTGCGCTGTTCGCTTCAACCGCGTGATGCCGCTGACAGTAGAGGCGGCGGCTCGTCGAGCGAGGCTTCATTGTTCGGCTACTAAAGCGGCTGTGCTTTGGTGGGAGTTGGTTTCGCCCAAGTTCTGGGCCTGGGGGCGTCTAGCCCGTTTCGCCGCACAGGCTCCTCCCACATCGTCGAGGCCGAGAAGGAGGGACCCCACAGCCCTCCCTGTATCACAATGCCCCGCCCCTCAAGCAGCTAGATACGACAGGTGACCTCGAATGAGGCGTCTTGCATGGCTTCTACACCTGCCTGAATGCCAGAACTGCGTTCGTACCGCCCATGGCGAAGGCGTTGCTCATGGCGACGCGCACCTTGCGCTCGCGCGGCACATTGGGTGTGATGTCGAGGTCGCAAGCGGGATCTGGCTCGCGATAGTTGGCGGTCGGCGGCACGACGTCCTCTTGGATTGCCATCACGCAGGCGATCATTTCAAGCGCGCTCGCTGCGCCGAGGCAATGCGCGTGCGTGGACTTGGTGGAAGAGATGGACATCGAATAAGCGTGGTTTCCAAACACACGCTTGATCGCCGCCGTTTCAGTCTGATCATTGCTCTTGGTACCGGTGCCGTGCGCGTTGAGATAGTCGACGTCCTCGGCATTCAGCCCGGCATCGGCAAGGCAGGCGCGCATCGCCGACGCTGGCCCCTCGACAGATGGCGCGGCAATGTGGAAGGCATCGGCGGAAAGGCCGACGCCGGCGATCTCGGCAAGAATTGTGGCACCACGCCTCGTGGCATGCTCGTAGCTTTCCAGCACGGCCATGCCCGCACCCTCGCCCAGCACCAGGCCCTTCCTATCGGCGGAGAAGGGCCGGCAGGTATCGGGTGAAAGCACGCGCATTGCTTCCCATGCTTTCAGCACGCCCCATGCGAAGGGTGCGTCGCTGCCTCCGGAAACCATTACGTCGGCCCGGCCCAGCTTGATCTGGTCCACCGCCGAGGCGATCGCATGGTTGGCCGAGGCACATGCGGAGGTCACCCCGAAGACCGGCCCGCGCAAGCCGAGGCTCAAGCTAAGATGGACGGAAGCGGCGCTGGGCATCACCTTTACTCCAGTGAAGAGTTCAGCACGGATTGCGCTACCCAAAAGCAGTGAGCGGTAAGTTTGTTCTGTTGCGTACGAACCGGTAAATCCGACGCCCACTGTCGCGCCGAAGCGATGGGCATTCCCCTCGTCGCAGGAAAGTCCGGCCTGCCGCATGGCTTCGCGCGCTGCAAGCACGGCGAGCAAGCTGAAGCGGGCCATGGAGACGAGCTGCTTGCGATCGATGTCGTGCTGGGGCAGCGCCTTGATCTCAGCGCCGGTCATGCCCTCCAGGTCATGAAGCTCGGAATTGGCGATCGGGCCGATGGCGGAGCGGCCTTCGCGCATCTCTTTCCACATAGAGGCGGCGTCGGTGCCCAGTCCGCACAGGCCGCCCACTCCGGTGATAACGACGCGCCTGTCCATTCAAGCCTCCTTCGCAAGCAAGCCGCGGACGGCTTCCACGACGTCGCCGACATTCTTGAGATTGGACCAGGCATCGGCCGTGTTCATGTCGATCTTGATGCCGTAGGCCTGCTCCACATCCCAGAGGACGTCCGCCAAACCCAGCGAATCGAACCCGAGCGCGTCCAGTTCCGTGGCGATTGTTATCTCGCCGACGAATGACGCAGGCATTCCCTCACCGCTCTCCGACTCGGCGCGTTTCTTGATCAGGGCAATGACGTCCGTTGCGAATTGATCGGCCATTCTGTTTCCTGTCTTTCTTTCCCGCGTTTCGACCTGGACGCGGCTCAGTTCCTGAGGCGCGCCGCGTCGCGAAAGCCATCACGCTTGGGCAACTGACAAAGCCCAATGCTCATAAAGCCGGATCAGGTCCGGCCGGTGTGTGGCGTAGGTGCAGTATGACGATGTGAGCCGCTACACGTGCGCGTCTCCCGGTCTGTCCATAGGCTCGGAAGAAGTCGGACAGTTTGACATGGCCGGTCAGTTGCAACTCCCTTTCCCAGCACTCCACTGCCCGGTAGAGCGCATGAAAAATCTCCTTTCGGGCGGTTTCTTAAGACGCTCGCCACGCCATGAGGCAGTGGGGGCATCGGTGTCCATCAGGTGCTTCTGCCCATGCAGGATTCCAGAACATTGATGAAATCGTTTGTTTCGATGAAAGGCATCCACACTTTGGATGGTTGACCACGCTTTTCAAAGATCGTGAACTACATCTCCTCGTTGTGCTCGACGCACTCCGGACAAGTAACCTCATGGGCGCGGCATGCAGGATTAACCGAGCCCAGCCGGTCATGAGTGCGGCCGGCGCTCGGCTGCTCGATTTATTTGCGCGATAAGCTCGCGACCATGTCCGCGGAGGTATTCAAACTTAACGCTGCGTCCGGGAGCTCTTGCCCTCCAGTTTGCGACGCTCCCCCGCCCATCCAGTGATCGTTTATTTCGTCGGATAGTTTGACCCGGCTCTACCGAATCGCCGCTTCAGGATCATTCTTTCCGATTTCGTCACGCTCGTATTTCTGCCGCGTCCTACACCGATTGGGCGCGAACAAAACTGAGCGCCTTGGAACCCGAACCCGTGCGTCGTGACCGGGAGCATCCGGGGCGAACTCATCCGCTCGGGGGCATCGCATCACCGGACGGCGACAGGCACGGTCGACCGGCATCTCGGCATCGGCTGGGAATTCGTCCATGGTCTGCATTGGCGACGACGCTTCCTGAGGCCACGTAGCCCTTATGCCAAGCTGGGCGCCCGGGTCGAGCGCGTAATGACGACAATTGCTTCGCTGCAGGTCAAACGCTTTCCGGGCCACCTGCAAAGTCTTCACCCGGCCGTACAGCGCCCAAGACCACTGATGTGATCGACAAGAGCCTTTTTGATAAATCTGCGCTATTCTCCTGTCGCGCACGGACGACCGCGTGGCGAAGAGCAGGGTCCGAGATGAGAGCCCTGCCGCGCAGCTTCTATCGTCGCGCCTCGTTTGCGGCATCCGTGCCTACCCTCTTCGGACCTCGTGGGTTCCAACCGGCGACGAGGCGTGCATAGGCGCCCTCGGCCTGCTCCACCCAGCGGCGCTCTTCTTCCCGGTGGCTCTTTATGTTGTAGGCGTGCGCTCCCTTTTGGCCGCGCACAGCCTTGCTCCCGGCCTTGAGTTCCACATCGCGCAAGCTTCTTGGCATGCAGGGAGGGTCGAGCCCACGCGTAACTCTCGCCCTTCTCAACAGATGACAGATCACGACAGAGAGTTTGCGTGCGGTTGCCACGGCCGCGACATGCTGTCCGCGCCGGGCTCGCACGCCGCAGGGAGAAGGCTCGCAACGGTCCGGGAGCACGAGCGGCCGCCCAGGCCGCCTCGACGAGCATGCCGCGCGCATGACCACGGCCCTGCTTGGTGATCCGCCCATGGTAGGCCGGACCTGGCCGGACTGCTGGACGCTTGGGTTCAACCCGAGATAGGTCACGAGCTTCTGCGGATCGTCGAAGCGCGACACGTCGCCGATCGCCGCCCTTCATCGCCAGCGCGACGGTGATGTCGACGCCGGGAATGGTCATCAGCCGCTTCACGCCTTCATCCTCGAGAGCCGAGCGGACAAGATCGCGTTCGATGACCTGGAGGTCTTCGCCCAATCGGTCGAACTCGCGCAGATGCCCATCGATCGCGAGGCGCTCGTCCTGCGGTACGACCTGCTCGATTAACCAGGTCCGACCCTTGGCGCCGCACAGGTCAGCATGCGGGCAGGACGGATCAGGTGGCTATGAAGGATCGACTGGATGACGCTCTTCAATCGAGATCTCTGTCGGACAATCTGATTGCGCCGTGTCACCTGTCGACGCAGAGCCTGCGTCGGCTCGTCCGCAATCCAGACTTCTGGCAAGAAGCCGCTGGCATAGAGCTGCGCAAGAACGTCGGCGTCGATCGTCGTTTTGATCTTGGCATAGGCAACGATAAACACCTGTTTCGGCTTGGCGATCCCCACCTTCTTCACATGCGGCGCAACCACAGCTGCAGCGGACGTCGCGTTGCCGGTGGCCTCGATCACCCCGACATCGTTCGGCGACAGCTTCGCGGCGAACGCCGCCAGCAGATCGCGCCGCATGTCGACGCGGCCGAGTCGCCTGAGCCTGCCCTCCTCCCATGCCACTGCTTCGGCGAAGGCGCGGTGAATATCCAGTCCGATGATAAGCATGCCCGTTCCTCCTTCTTGGCTCGGTCAAAGACGGGAGCTGGCGGGCAACACGACATCTACTGATCCGCGCTCGCAGCGCATCCGGGAAAGTCGCGAGGGGCGGCCATGTAACGAGCTCGGGCTCTCAGCCCACGGTCTATTGACGGCCTGCCTGCACCTTTGTGCTCCCGGTGCCCCACGTCCCGGATGGGCTCACCATAAGGGCGTTCCAAAACAAGAACAGCAGGACGAGAAGGCACCACAGATCACATACCGGATAGCGGCAAGGCCAAGCGCTTCGTTCAGATAGGCTTGCGCCAATGGGCTTAGGCCGAGCCTACAACAGCTCTCAAAAACGCTGCCGGACTGCTGCATTGGCTCGCCGATACAATTGGCACAGGCCTCACGGCAGCTTAGGATCAAACCGCCCATCAGTCGCCTCGGACTGGAAAGGTGCACCCTATTAGGTTCCACGCCTAGCTAGGTCGGGGCCGCCGAAGACGCTGGTTGATAGACCGGCGCCATCGGCCCGGCGTTTCAAACTGCCAATCTCTGACCTGCACAGTACGAACGATTGCTCGCTTCGGCAGATCACGCGGCTCATATGTCGGACCTTAACGTCATCCATCATAAACTTTTTGCGACAAAAGATTGCAAGAATGCTAAATTGTTAAAGTCGTTTGTTTCGGTTAAAGGCATCCATCCCATGGATGGCTGATGACATGCGTTTCAAAGGACTTGATCTAAATCTCCTCGTTGTGCTCGACGCACTCCTGACGGAGCGTAATCTCTCGGCGGCGGCACGCAGGATTAACCTGAGTCAGCCCGCCATGAGTGCGGCCGTCGCCCGACTGCGCGATTATTTCCGCGATGAACTGTTTACGATAAGAGGTCGCGAAAGATTTCTAACCCCGCGTGCGGCAGCATTTGCCCCCGCAGTTCGCGACGCTCTCCAGCACATCCAGTGCTCGATTATTTCTTCGGATCCGTTTGACCCAGCTCGAGCCGATCGCCTCTTCAGGATCATTCTTTCCGATTTCGTCACGCTCGTGTTTTTCGAAAAGCTTGTGGAGCGTATTTCACGGGAAGCCCCCGCCGTCAGCTTCGAACTGCTGCCTGTCGACGATAGCCCCGATGAGCTTCTCCGGCGCGGTGACGTCGATTTTCTAATTCTACCGGATATGTTCACGTCGAGTGTGCATTCAAGCGTTGCGCTGTTTGACGAGAAGCTCGTGTGCGTAGGCTGTCCCACAAACAAGCAGCTGCCACAGCAGCTTACATTCGAGAGATACATGTCGATGAGGCACGTCGCGGTCAGGTTCGGGCGTACGATGAAGCCGTCTATCGAGGAATGGTTTTTGCTTGAGCATGGCCTTAAGAGACGTGTCGAGGTCGCCGTGCAGGGCTTCAGCATGATTCCACCTATGGTGTCCGGCACAGCTCGTATAGCGACCATGCCCTTACGGCTGGTCAGGCATTTCGAAAAAACGTTCCCCCTGCGGGTTATCGAACTTCCGCTGCCATTTCCCACATTCACCGAGACCCTCCAATGGCCGGCCCTCCACAATAGCGATCCGGCAAGCATCTGGATGCGGGAGATAATGATACAGGAGGCATCTCGGATGGCTGCCCCGCTGTGAACCCACGGAAAATTCAGGCGCACCTATAGTCACTACTCCTGTCACCATCTACTTTGACGACAATAGCCCTCGCCGGATAAAGTCGATGCTGGCGGCAAGTGCGCCTGCGAGATCGTCCAGAGAATGGACTTCCTCGACCAGCTCGAATGAGAAAGGTCCCGCGTAGCCGCCATCCAGCAGCGCCTGAATCTGGCTGCCATTGTCGGAACCTGCAAGAAAGCGATCGGGGTAAATCCAGAAGGTCGGGTCGTTTACGCTTGAAATGTGCACCAGGCCGGTAAGCTCGCAGAACAGGCATGTCTCCCCGGCCAGGGTGTGGTGGAACGTGTCGTGCACGAGGCGAAAGACGGACTGGCCATCAACCGCGGCAACGGCCTCGGCCGCTTCCTTCTTTGATCGAAGCGAGCAGGTTCGGAAACCCAGCGGCTCGATGAGACCGATCAGACCCCGCGACTGGAGGATTGGCTTGATCTCGTTTAGAGCGAAACGAAGATTGTCCTGGCGCTCGCTATTGGTGGGCCACGAGCTGCGGTTGGCCGGCACCAACACGAGCGTCTCCGCCCCGCACGCCGTCGCATAATCGGCGAGGTTGCTTGCCTCGGCCTGACGCGTTGGAGTCCAGTCGTTGAACCGCTGCAAGGCGTTGACAGAGATGATCGTGACGCCCGCTTCGGTAGCGGCCAACCGAACGTCCGCAGCCGGAATGCCGCGTGCGACAGGATTGCTGAAATGAGGGTAACGGATTTGGACGTCGGTCAGGCCTTGGTCACGGGCAAGCGCGAAAAGCGCACTGACGTCAAGGCGGGGCGCCGCCATGTGATCGAGTGCAAAGCGGGGCGATACCTGGCGCATTGCTTGACTTTCCTTCCATGAAGCGCGGCTGCCATTTCGGCATCCGGCTTCTTTCAAGACGGAACCACGCCGGTTCACAGATCGGACAGAGACGGCCGAGTCAATCGAGCTTTCCTTTCATCGGTGAAAGGAAAATGGGCGCTCATGATAGAAATCCATCAAGGTCAAATATTTTCCGGAAGATAAATGTCGAACGGCAGAAATGTCTGCCCCGGGCTCTCCGCGACGCCGGCTTTGATGGCCCGCTCCATTGCCATTATCAGCTCCTGGCAAAGTCGGCGCATTGGCGTGCCGACCGCCATCGTCAAGATGTCATCCGCAAGCGCCCCACGTGACTGCGGCGTCATTTCACTCACGATCGCGACGAGATCCTGACCGCTCCCCTCTTCTCGGAGCGCGGAAATTGCCCCCTCTATCCCCCCGCCGGCCATATAGAAGCCGACGAGCTCTGGTTCCCGCTGCATAAGATCCAGCAATTTTTCGTAAGTGAGCTGCCGTTCATCAAGGTTCACGAGCGCATCAAGCACCTCGAATTTTGGCGCGTTCTCACGAAAATACGCACGAAAGGCCGTTTCCCGCGTCGCATGCGCCTGGAAGCGATGGCTTCCGACAAACACCGCCACCTTGCCGGGCCGTTTTGCGGCCTTGGAAAACACCCAAGCGGCAGTCCGTCCGACCTTGCTGTTGTTGAGGCCGATGTAGCCCTCGCGCACGCCATCGGCGAAGTCGGATAGCAGCGAAAATACCGGGATACCTTTCGCCTTGAGCTCCTCGACTGATGCTGTGATTTTCGGGTGATCGGCCGCCACCATGGCGATCGCCTGGCAGCGGCTCCCAAGGTCCTTAAGAAGCGGGAGCAGGTCACGCGGCAAATGTGACTGCGCGAACTCGATGATCGGAAGGCCGTGGAAGGATTTAGCCATACTGACCGACTCTTCGATCTTGCGAGCGAAATCTTGGTAGAAATCGTGGGTAGGTTTTCTCAAGATGAAGCCCAGCTTGTAGTGCGGCAGGTGCTGCTGCAAGCGCTGTTTGATGAGACCGGCAGCATGATAGCCGATCGCGTGCGCGGCCGCATGGACCCGCTGGGCGGTCTCCTCTCGCACCGGAAGGCGGACGTTCAGAACCCGATCGACTGTTGCTACGCTGACTCCGGCTTCGCGGGCGAGATCGGCTATTGTGACGCGCTTTCCCCTAGCGATTCTGATCGGCCGGTCCTCCATCATCCGGTGCGCTCCCGCGACGGCTTGGGGCGGCAAGCTGAAATAGTTCCCCCACCCCGCGGATAGCGCATTCGACGAACAGCGCTCCATGCGCACCCAGATGAGTCTCCGTGAACCGTTCGTTTGCTTAGGGGCTTCATGGTGTTGTATTACTCACTGCGTTAGTACTCTATTTCCAGCGCTCTTTGGAGGCTGGCAATTCGACTGTTGTGTCAAGGCCGCTACTTACACGTCGCGCTGTTGCGATCTTGCTTGCGGGGAGCCAGTTTGATGTAACCCTAACCGCGGAAAGCGGTTTCCATCCGTGACTGGTCCAATTCGCCTTCCCAGCGAGCGACAACGAGCGATGCCACCGCATTACCGACTAAATTCGTCAGCGCGCGGCATTCCGACATGAAGCGGTCCACGCCAAGAATTAGAGCCATTCCGGCAACGGGAACACTCGGCACGACAGAGAGAGTAGCGGCCAATGTGATGAAGCCGGCGCCGGTGACGCCTGCCGCACCCTTCGAGGAAAGCATCGCAATTAGCAGCAGGAGGATCTGATCGGCAATTGACAAATCTGTGTTCGTCGCCTGGGCGATGAAGAGGGCGGCGATCGTCATGTAGATATTGGTACCGTCCAGATTGAATGAGTATCCAGTAGGGATGACGAGACTTACGACCGAACGGGCGGCGCCGGCCTTCTCCATCTTCTCCATTAGCGAGGGCAGCGCGGCCTCCGAGGAGGACGTTGCCAGGACAAGCAGCAGCTCGTCCTTGATGTAGCGGACGAGAGAAAAGATCGAGAAGCCGTTGTAGCGGCAGACCGCGCCGAGAACCCCGAACACGAAGAGGAAGGCGGTAAGATAGAACGTCGCGACCAGTATCGCGAGGTTGGCCACCGAACCGATTCCGTATTTGCCGATCGTAAAGGCCATTGCGCCGAAGGCGCCGATGGGTGCAGCCTTCATCAGAATGCCGACGAGCTTAAAAATGGGGGCGGTAAGCGCCTGGAGAAAGGTAACGACCGGCCTGCTCGTCTCTCCGGTCATCGCCAAAGCAATGCCGAACAGGACCGAGAAGAACAGGACTTGCAGGATGTCGCCTTCCGCGAAGGCACTGGCAATCGTTGACGGGATGATGTTCATCAGGAAGCTGGTCACGGACTGCTCGTGAGCCGTGGCCACATAGCCCTTAACGGCTTGGACATCGAGCGAGGCCGGATCGATGTTGAGGCCGGCGCCAGGTTGAACGATATTCGCGACAATCAGTCCGACAACGAGTGCAAGTGTCGAGAAGGTGAGGAAATAAACCATCGCCTTGGCGGCAACTCGGCCGACCTTCTGCAGATCGCTCATGCCGGCAATGCCGGTCGCAATTGTCAGGAAGATGACAGGTGCGATAATCATCTTGACGACTTTGATGAAGGCATCGCCGAGCGGCTTCAGGCTCTGGCCGGTTTCCGGATAGAGGTAGCCAATTGCGGCTCCCAGGACTATGGCGGCAAGCACCTGCACGTAGGTCCGGGCAAAATGGGGCTTGCGGGGCGCTGCGATCGCGCGGGGGACTCTTGGAACCAACACCGTTTCTCTCTCCCTGACCGGATCGGGGTGGGGGCTCCTCCTTCTCCCATGCTGCGCTCCGGTCGAGCGCTGCTGTCATCTCGGAGCAAGCGCCGTGCCAACTGGAGGCCTGTCCCGTCCAGCGAGATTGGTGCGGGTTGCGCACTGGAACCCTCCACCTTTGCCGGAATTTGCACTCAAGGCTCGCCAAAGATCGCGTCTGAAGAAGTGCTTCGCCAGAGAGGGAATTGACCAGGTCGCCTTGCGGCCGTGTCTTTGATGTCTGCCGCAGATCGACTGCCGGCCGATATCTCTGTCGTCTTGGTGACTTTGGTTTGTCAGTTTTGCGACGGAATGCGCGCAAACTGCAGGATATCCTACACGCCCATCAGAGCACGCGGTACAAGCGATTAAGCGTAGGAGCGCATTGAATCTCCGAGGTCAAAAAATCTTGAATAAGGTCCCCGTGCGAAGTGAATCCGCAACTCGTCAAAGTTCTCCACCGTTTGATCCAGCGGTCGCGTTTCCTGGCGCTGCAGGATGGCGTTATCTGATGGCTCAAGCGCTGGAACGCCCAGGAAATCCCAAACCGCTCCCAGGCATTGGGCAGGTTCGTGAAGTAGGCTCTCGTATTCCATTACAAGCAGGTTGGTCGACGTGAAGGAGTCCATAACGCGAGCGTGAAAATCGTCGGCGGCTTTGAAATAAGCCTCACAGTCGGCGATTGACAACCTGACGCTCGGTGGCCGAGCGGTATCGTTGTCCCAGCTGAACTTCAGCCAGTGACCGCTTTCCCTGGCCTGCACAAAGGATCGGAGCGATTCCAATACGTTTCGGCGAACAACAAGGATGACCTTGAGTGCTGGCCAACGAGCCAGTTCCGCAAAGAATGCGGGACGCTCGCGAAACTGAGGTTCATTGATCTTGCATCCAAGATGCGTCACATTCTTGTAGTCGCGCATAGGGCAGCGCACATAGGCAAGCTCAAGAAGCTCGCGATCCGTGCCTAGCAGGCGATCAGTGCTGGGCCAATTGGGATCATATTCGTTTAGCAACTCACCGTTACTCAAAACGGTCGGATGCTCGTTTAGCAATTCTTCTAAATAGTGTGTTCCGGTCCTTGGCATAGCAAGGATCACAAAAGGCTCAAGAGTTGCTTCGTTGTGGGTCATTGCATGTGTATCCAACTAAATAATGGCCGCGACGGTCTGTGGACGCGCACAAGAAGCTTGGCTGCTATCGATTGAACGCTCCGGGTGGGTCCGCGCCTCACCATCCAGCCTGTTCTTCGAGGTGTGGTCGCGAAGCTGGGCGGGTGCCTGCAGCGGCTGGGTGGCGCCCGGCTTCGGCGTTGTACCACTCGCGATTCCTAGCATACGCATGCCTCCGGGCCGCTGTGGGCAGTTTGCATCCGGCATTGCGGACCTCCTTCTGGTTAATGGGTGTAAGCAAGCGTCAACGCATTAGTCGTCGATGAAACAGTCCAGCCGACAGAAAAAAAGGCAATACAGCGAACATGCAAAGTGCGCCTATATGCAGCCCTACATTGTCGCCCAGGCGGCCGAGCATCACCGGACGGATTAGCTCGATAGAATTCGCCAGGGGCGAGAAGGCCGCAATCTGCTGAAACACTCCTGGCAATTGGCCGACTGGAAAAACCGCGCCCGAAAGGAACAGCATGGGTGTGATGACAAGCGTCTGATAGAAAATAAAATAGTGATAACTGGGCGCGAGCGCGATGACGAGCATGGCCAGGCTCGCAAAGGCGAATCCGGTGAGAGCGACGACCGGTAGCACGTAGAGAACCGACGTCCACGCGGCATAACCTAGCGCGGCCGCAACAATCGCAATTGTCGTACCGGCCAGAAAAGCCTTTGTGGCTGCCCAGGTCAATTCACCGAGAACGATGTCGCCGAGGGTAAGTTGTGTGTGCAGGATTGCTTCCCAAGTGCCCTGATCGCGCATTCGACCGAAAACCGCGTAAATTGTTTCGAAGGTTGATGCTGTCATCGCGCTCGTCGCAACCATGCCGGCTGCCAGAAAGGCGATGTAGGATGCACCTTCGATGCGGCCTACCAACAGTCCAAGGCCAGTGCCGAGCCCGAAAAGGTAAATCATCGGATCAGCAAGGGTGCCGAGCATTGAAGCAAATGCCACCTTCTTCCATGCCAGATGATTGCGGCGCCACACCGCCATCCAGTTCCAGGCGTTGGCGGGTAGAGCGGCCGCAAAACGTTCACCCATTGCTCACTTCTCCATCTCACGTCCGGTTAACCGCAAGAAAACGTCCTCCAGACTGGGTGGACGCTCTAGAATACGCAGACCCGCTCGACCGCGAAGCTGGATGCGCACATCCTCCGGCTCAGGCGCATAGCAAAAGAGCGTCTCGCCGCTTACCTCGACACGCTGAACGTACGGTCTGATCAGCGAAATCAGCTCCTGTGGATTACCGCCGAAGATCTCGATCACGTTGCACCCAATGTACTCGTCGATCAGCGCATGAGGACTGCCCTCGGCGATCTTGCGTCCCCGCTCGAGAACACACAGCCGATCACAAAGCCGCTCAGCCTCTTCCATGAAATGGGTGGTCAAAATGATCGTTTTTCCGCTCGCCAGCAGGAAACGAAGTCGCTCCCAGATCAGATGGCGGGCATGCGGGTCGAGGCCGGTCGTGGGCTCATCCATCACAAGCAACTGGGGGTCGTTGATCAGAGCACGTGCCAGCGTCAGGCGCCGCTTCATCCCGCCGGATAGCAGGCCGACACGTGAATCCGCCTTGCTCTCAAGGCGAGCGAACTCGAGCAGCCGTGGGATGACGGCGTTGATCTCTCTTGTACTCATGCCGAAGTAGCGCCCGAACACCAACAGGTTCTCACGTACCGTAAATTCCAGGTCGAGATTGTCGAACTGCGGGACCACGCCTATGCCCTTGCGGGCCAAGCGGCTGCGTGCCGGCACTGGTAGACCGAGGACTGTTATATCACCCGCGTCAGGCCGGGTCATACCGAGGAGCATACGCGCAATCGTGCTCTTGCCTGCGCCGTTAGGCCCCAGCAGACCGAAGCACTCTCCCGATGCAACGGTGAAGGACAGCCCGTCCACAACGAGCTTGTTTCCGAATAATTTGGTTACGCCGGTAAGGTCGATTGCTACATTGGACATGCGTCTATCTCAAGCGGAATGAGTCCGATTGGCCACCGGCAGCTTACTTGCGAATTCTGGTTCAGAGCAGGCCACCGCCTTGAGATGACACCTTTGGAAAGTCGCGGCCGGAGCGACGTGTGTATCGCTTCCGCCAAAGAATAACGTCAAGATGCCACGTGTCGCTTCCACATAGTCCCCGTTCTGACCATAGGTAACTCGACAAGCTTCACCCCGTGTCGACTGACACAACTTACTCGGTCACTCGGCGCTGCAAGGCCGTCAGACTTCACTAGCTGTGAGCGAAAGATCTGCAGTATGAAGTGACTCCGCAATTCCAGAATTGCCCGCAGCATTTGCTCCGCCAAGCGGCATCGCGCTTGTGATTTCCTTTGTGCTGCTGTTGGGCAGGGGAACACTTTTACGCGACAGCCAATCGCTATTGCTCAATGTACACAGGGCGTAAGCCTTCAAGGGGATCAACAGGAATATCCTGATTAACGCGTGCATTGAATAGCCGATGAATCGAAGCTGCCGAGTGCGGAAAGATAACACCGTAGATCTGATTATGGTCATCGTGACAATAGCCAGCACCGTCCACCAATTTACTGTATGTGAAAATAGTAACTCACCGAGCGCCGTTACTACCGCGATGCCGAGCAACAATGGGCCGAGATTCTCTCCCATCACATCCAAAGTTAGATAGCGATCCAGGCCACGCAGTAGACCTCGCGCAAGCATCGTGTCCCGGAAAGTGCTTCGTGCCCAGCGGAGTTGTTGGCGCAAATAAGGTCCCATCTTGTCCGGAACGACTGTCGCCGCGACGGCACCTGGAACGTACTCGGTTCGAAAGCCTGCTTTCAGCATGAGGATCGTAAGATGACGGTCTTCACCGAAGTCGCTTGGTTTCCCCCTGAACAGCTGCGTCTCGTATTGATCCAGCAGAGAAAGGAGACAAGACCGGCGGTACATTGCACATGGGCCGCAGCAGCACATGACCGCACCAAAGCGACCTTGCGCCGCGCGCTCCTCATTGCAAGCCAGCCAGTATTCCATATCGATCAATCGGGTCAACCAAGTGTCGCTGCGGTTGTATGCCGTCAGCTGGCCCATGGCCGCTCCGACCATGGAATCCCGCATTTTTACTGCAAGCTTCGTGATGACGTCGGACGCAAGTGTCGTGTCAGAGTCGACGCTGAGCACGAAATCTCCAGATGAGCGGCGGATGGCGGCGATCTGCGCCTTGCGTTTGCCAACATTTTCGCGGAGCAGAATGAAATTGAATCTCGGGTCGCCCTCGTAGGCGTGATGTACCGGGATGACGGCATTACGATTTCCAGAACCGTCGTCAACCAGATAGACCTGAAATGTTCCGGAGTAATCTTGATTTGCAATGGAAGCTAAACACGCCGCGAGTGTGCGCGGGTCCTCATTGTAGCAGGGGATAATGACATCCACGCTCGGCCAACGGTCGGATCCGAACAAGCTTTCCGACGGCGGCGTAACATTTTCCGGTTGGGAGTAGACCGCTTGCATGCCTCTGTAAACAGTCGAGAGCACCGCATAAGACGAAACGGCAACAGTACTGGCTGTGGTGAGAAGGTCCATAGGATCTCTGTTTGTTCAGGGATGTTGAGGAAGTGATCGGATTACAAATCCGCGGCCGTGCAATTCTGGAATTAGGCGTGACAACGCTGTCACCGTCTGGTCGCGCAGACTGGCTTGATTGCCTGGTTGCAATTCGTCGGGAGCGCACCCGTCGTGCAACAGCACGATTGCGCCCGGCCGGATATCGGCGAGCACTCTGTCGACGATGGCGTCAACGCCGGGGCGAGACCAGTCGCGTGGATCAATGGACCAATGGACGGGCGCCAATGCCTCACCCGCTAATGCAGCGATTACTTCTTCGGTCCAGATGCCATAGGGTGCACGAAAGTACCGAACCATGGCCTGCGGGCAAGCCATCCCTATGACTCTGTTTGCCTCAACTATCTGGCAGTCGACTTCGACGGACCCGCATTTAGCTAGGTCCGGATGAGTCATCGTGTGGTTGGCTATACCGTGGCCGTCTGTAATAATTCGGCGAACGAGTTCCGGCTCGTCGGCCGCGTAGGCCCCAACAACGAAGAAGGTCGCCGGCACCTGATGTTGCGCCAGCACATTGAGTATCTGCGGTGTGAAAAATGAATTGGGACCGTCGTCAAACGTCAGATAGACGCTGCGCTCTGCAATGCGATCGGCATTGTCACTCTGCCCTTCGCATATGTAGTCCAGAGGCTTCATAGTTCCGGACCGTTCCGGTCGATCAGGGTACCAGACGGCCACTCGTCCATCGAGCGTCCGATCGGCGAAACCAACACGAGTACGTCTTCCAGGCGCGTGGGCGGCAGGTCGGGATGCACATCTGGACGGGTCGACCGTACGCGAACGCCCGACACAATGTTCGCGAGGCCGGCTCTGCAGAATCTTTCGACATGGTTTCGCAGCGCGTGCCGAACCGTGCCGAAAGCGAATGGAACACCCAACTGATGGAGCACTGGGTACGCCACGCGCATCGAAAAACCGATTCCGAGCCCTTCAAGATCCGGACGAACCGCGTACAGGCCCAATTCAGCGACGATCAAGTCGACCTCGCCAACTTTGATGAAGCGCCGCAGCATGCCGATGTGAGCCGCTACCCCATGCGCGTCGTAGCCGATTGCGCGGAATTCCGGCCTCGCGCCGGCCCAACTGCGGCCGCCTTCGAATGGCTCCGCGTTGAAGGCGCCAGTCCGTCCATAGGTCTTTCGAAAAAAGTCGGAGAGTTCGACATGGTCGGCCAGTTGCAGCTCATTTTCCCAGCACAACTTCCACTCGACATTCGGACGCATGGAAGACCTCACCTTGTAGCTGTCTGGTTGAGATAAATGTCCAAGCATTGATTAAATAATTGGCGTCGCGCCAACGGGGCGTAACTTGTGGGGACCGCCGAAAGACCAAGCCGCAATGCAGATGCGACTGACTTTGTACGCCCCGCACACCAGATGATGCTCCTCAGATCCAACGCAACCATCGGAACTACCTATCTTTCCAACTTGAAGCGCTTCTATGGGACCTGCAGCAAAAACGGTAAAATCCTTTGTTTAGATGAAAGGTATCCACGCTTTGGATAACTGGGCGAATGCGTTCCATATGGCTGGTCAATTATCGTCGTCACGCTCGAGGCACTTCTGACGAAGCGCAAAGCTCACGCCCGCGGCACGCGCGGCCGTTGCCGGGCCGCGCGATTATCTCCGTAAGAGCCGAGTGGAGCTCAGACACGACGATTGATCAGAATCTGATTCGCGGGTTCAGTATCTCTTTCGTGTATCCAGCTCTGGGCTGTCCTTTGGCGGGAGTTAGGTTCGCCCAGGTTCTGAGCCTGGGGCGTTGGCCCGTTCGCCGCGCAGGCTCCTTCGCACATCGTCGAGGCCGAGAAAGAGGGGCCACACAGCTCCCCCTGTACTTTCCACCACCCGACACCAGCGCTCACCCAGGGCGCCGGCCTTGCTCACCTCAACGGATAGCGCACTCGCGCCGCTTCACGATTAAAAGAATTCTACAAGCAAGATGCCTGTTTGATCGAGAGACGTCCGCTGCCAATTCCCGCATCGCAGAGGCAGCCAATAGCGCTCGCTTTACATAGTGGTCCGGCAAGCAGCTAGATACGACAGGTGACCTCAAATGAGGCGTCTTGCATGGCTTCTACACCTGCCTGAATGCCAGAACTGCGTTCGTACCGCCCATGGCGAAGGCGTTGCTCATGGCGACGCGCACCTTGCGCTCCCGCGGCACATTGGGTGTGATGTCGAGGTCGCAAGCGGGATCTGGCTCGCGATAGTTGGCGGTCGGCGGCACGACGTCCTCTTGGATTGCCATCACGCAGGCGATCATTTCAAGCGCGCTCGCTGCGCCGAGGCAATGCGCGTGCGTGGACTTGGTGGAAGAGATGGACATCGAATAAGCGTGGTTTCCAAACACACGCTTGATCGCCGCCGTTTCAGTCTGATCATTGCTCTTGGTACCGGTGCCGTGCGCGTTGAGGTAGTCGACGTCCTCGGCATTCAGCCCGGCATCGGCAAGGCAGGCGCGCATCGCCGACGCTGGCCCCTCGACAGATGGCGCGGCAATGTGGAAGGCATCGGCGGAAAGGCCGACGCCGGCGATCTCGGCAAGAATTGTGGCACCACGCCTCGTGGCATGCTCGTAGCTTTCCAGCACGGCCATGCCCGCACCCTCGCCCAGCACCAGGCCCTTCCTATCGGCGGAGAAGGGCCGGCAGGTATCGGGTGAAAGCACGCGCATTGCTTCCCATGCTTTCAGCACGCCCCATGCGAAGGGTGCGTCGCTGCCCCCGGAAACCATTACGTCGGCCCGGCCCAGCTTGATCTGGTCCACCGCCGAGGCGATCGCATGGTTGGCCGAGGCACATGCGGAGGTCACCCCGAAGACCGGCCCGCGCAAGCCGAGGCTCAAGCTAAGATGGACGGAAGCGGCGCTGGGCATCACCTTTACTCCAGTGAAGAGTTCAGCACGGATTGCGCTACCCAAAAGCAGTGAGCGGTAAGTTTGTTCTGTTGCGTACGAACCGGTAAATCCGACGCCCACTGTCGCGCCGAAGCGATGGGCATTCCCCTCGTCGCAGGAAAGTCCGGCCTGCCGCATGGCTTCGCGCGCTGCAAGCACGGCGAGCAAGCTGAAGCGGTCCATGGAGATGAGATGCTTGCGATCGATGTCGTGCTGGGGCAGCGCCTTGATCTCAGCGCCGGTCATGCCCTCCAGGTCATGAAGCTCGGAATTGGCGATCGGGCCGATGGCGGAGCGGCCTTCGCGCATCTCTTTCCACATAGAGGCGGCGTCGGTGCCCAGTCCGCACAGGCCGCCCACTCCGGTGATAACGACGCGCCTGTCCATTCAAGCCTCCTTCGCAAGCAAGCCGCGGACGGCTTCCACGACGTCGCCGACATTCTTGAGATTGGACCAGGCATCGGCCGTGTTCATGTCGATCTTGATGCCGTAGGCCTGCTCCACATCCCAGAGGACGTCCGCCAAACCCAGCGAATCGAACCCGAGCGCGTCCAGTTCCGTGGCGATTGTTATCTCGCCGACGAATGACGCAGGCATTCCCTCACCGCTCTCCGACTCGGCGCGTTTCTTGATCAGGGCAATGACGTCCGTTGCGAATTGATCGGCCATTCTGTTTCCTGTCTTTCTTTCCCGCGTTTCGACCTGGACGCGGCTCAGTTCCTGAGGCGCGCCGCGTCGCGAAAGCCATCACGCTTGGGCAACTGACAAAGCCCAATGCTCATAAAGCCGGATCAGGTCCGGCCGGTGTGTGGCGTAGGTGCAGTATGACGATGTGAGCCGCTACACGTGCGCGTCTCCCGGTCTGTCCATAGGCTCGGAAGAAGTCGGACAGTTTGACATGGCCGGTCAGTTGCAACTCCCTTTCCCAGCACTCCACTGCCCGGTAGAGCGCATGAAAAATCTCCTTTCGGGCGGTTTCTTAAGACGCTCGCCACGCCATGAGGCAGTGGGGGCATCGGTGTCCATCAGGTGCTTCTGCCCATGCAGGATTCCAGAACATTGATGAAATCGTTTGTTTCGATGAAAGGCATCCACACTTTGGATGGTTGACCACGCTTTTCAAAGATCGTGAACTACATCTCCTCGTTGTGCTCGACGCACTCCGGACAAGTAACCTCATGGGCGCGGCATGCAGGATTAACCGAGCCCAGCCGGTCATGAGTGCGGCC
>NZ_NSFW01000031.1:0-32659 GCF_002294905.1 Mesorhizobium sp. WSM4308
TTGCGTGGTTTTCGATTATATCGTCGTGGGTGGTGGCTCCTCTGGATGCGTGATGGCGAGCAGGCTCTCCGCCTATGGCGCTCGCGTGCTGCTCATTGAAGCTGGCCCTGATACGCCGCCGAATGCCATTCCTGACGACATCCAGGATGGCGACCCAACGCGTGCTTACCTTAATCCCGGTTATCGATGGCAGTCACTCCACGCGACAACGGTGCGAGGTGGCCGCAAGCCTGTCCATTACGAACAGGCGCGCGTCATGGGTGGCGGCTCCAGCATCAATGCCCAAGTCGCCAACCGCGGCGGGCCCGGAGATTACGATGAGTGGGCCTCAAGCGGTGCAACGGGCTGGGGTTGGGAAGACGTGCTGCCCTACTTCCGTCGTCTAGAATGCGATTTGGATTTCGGCGGGGAATTTCATGGCACGAACGGCCCCTTGCCAATCAAACGTGTGCGCCAATCAGACTGGTCGGGCTTCATCCGGGCAATCTCCGATGCTTACGATGCTTTGGGGCTTCATTTCAGGCCAGACTTCAATGGTGCATTCGGTGATGGCTATTCAGTTGTCCCATTGACCAACCGCAATGGTCATCGGGTCTCCTCCGCGATGGCGTACTTACCCGAAACCGTCCGCTCTCGCCGCAATCTAACGATTTTATCCGAAACGACAGTTGCGCGGCTGACCTTTTTGGGAACAACGGTAACGGGGGTCGAGACGGAGAACAAATCGGGCGTGCAATCGTATAGCGCTTCTTGCGTTATCCTGTGCGCAGGAGCACTCCATTCACCCGCCATATTGATGCGCTCCGGGATCGGCCCCGCGAAGGAATTAGTACAATTCGGAATCCCTATCGTTGCAGATTTGAAAGGTGTGGGCCAGAATCTTCAGGAACACCCCACGATTTGCGTTTCGGCCTATTTGAAGCCGGCCGATCGCTTGTCACCCGGCGTGAGCGAATATATTCAGATGCACGCCCGCTACTCGTCGGGTTACGAAGGCTGCCCGTCGACCGATATGGCAATATCGACTGTTGCCAAATCATCCTGGCACCCGCTGGGGAGGCGCCTCGGCACTCTCGCCGTGTGGGTCAATCGCAGCTACTCGACGGGAACTGTGGCGCTCAAGGGTAGTTCGCATAAAATAGAGCCGGAGGTCGATTTCAACTGGTTGAGCGACAAGCGGGACGCCGAGCGCCTCAAGCAGGGCTTTCGCTTCATAGTCCGCCTGCTGCAGCAAGATTCGCTGTCCTCTGTGGCGCTGGACCCGTTTCCGTCAGCGTTGAATGCGCGAGCGAAGCTGGTGAGCAAGGTCACAAGCACAAACTATGCACTCACGTCATTTCTGGCGCTGCTCATGGACGCGTCGCCGCGGCTGCGCCGTGGGCTGATTAGGCGCGTCATAACGGATGGGGATAGCATTTCCGATCTCGTCAACGACGAGAAACATCTGGATCGGTATATTCGCCAGAACGTCATCCCAAGTTGGCATCCGACGTCGACCTGCAGGATGGGGGCAGCCGCGGATCCTGGCGCTGTGACCGATCCGTCGGGACGCGTTCATGGTATTTTGGGTTTGAGGATCGCCGACGCTTCCGTCATGCCATTTTGCCCTCGGGCGAACACAAACATTCCGACGATTATGGTGGCTGAGAAATTGGCCGACACAACCTTGAGAGACGGCAGACGGAGCTAAATCGCTGCCTGCTTTGCTGCTCGGCTAGTCGTCTCGTCGAGACGGCGGATAACGTCGACAAGCGCTTCCTCAGCTCATGTGCTCCTTGGTGCCGCCAGGCAGAACGCCGAACCCGATGTAGATGGCTTTTTTGCGAACGAAGTCTTCGTCCCTGAGCTTGACCGCTCGACCCGGATAGCGTCGAAAAAGACTATGGGATAGGAAAATTTCGAGCGGTCGGTTTCTGCCATTCGGCCATCGTCCGGGACGGCGTGTGTGATGGACGAGCTCAGGTAGCTGGCGATACCTCGCGTCATAGAGCTCTTCGAGATGGCCGATCCTGCCATGAAACCCGGAGGTCGGCGCTGGTCTGGATTGAGCCTGGAAGTCATAAAGCAATTCAGAATTGTAAATCGCTCTTAGTATCTTGGCCGTGATAATGTTAAACTAACCGCGACGGATGTAACAATATATACAACTATATTAACATACAAATCGTTGTTATCTTCACCAGGAAGCGCTAGAGATCAATTGCTAAGACGGAATCACCGCCCAGCCATCGGCTTAGCCTTAGAATGGGACATCATGTCGACTTTCGTTATTATTGGAAGAGACGGCGCGTTGCCCACATCCAAGGAACTGTCGACTTTGAGAGCCGCGGCAAACACTAATCAACTTAAGCGCCCAAAAAGGGGATTGACTATGACCACGCTGCCGAAAATTTCACTTTCGAAATTGAGAGACGATGCAACGCGACGTGACGAGCGCCAGCGCCTGCAAATGGCATGCCAGGAATACGGGTTCTTCTACCTTGTCGAGCACGGCATCCCCGGGGAACAGATCGCGCAAGCCATTGAGGCTTCCCGGCGATTCTTCGCATTGCCACAGTCGGTTAAGGAACGCTACGGGCACGCCTTTCAGGACGTGTACCCCACTGCCGCCCGTGGATACAGTCCTTTACACGGCGAAATGCTACATCCTGAGGCCGGCTTCGATCCAAAGGAGGTATTCGACCTCGGAATTGAGAACGAAGGCGACCGGCGTCCGTTCTCCGGCCGCACGCGCCTTCCGGATGAAGCCTTGGCTCCTGGCTTCGCAAGAAACCTGCTTGCTTTGCAGGCTACCGTGCTCGCCGGGATTGTCCCCCAGATCGGGGATGCGCTGGCGGACCTGATAGGTATGGAAGAGGCATGGTTCCAACGCCATTTCAGCACGCCGACGCTTGGGCAACGCGTGATACGGTATCCAGCTCGCGGCGGCACTTGCGCAAAGCACACGGATCATGGCTTCTTCACGCTGCTGCTGCAAGAGGAACTCCCCCTGCGTTCCTTGCAGGTGTGGTTCCGCGGTCGATGGATGCCGGTGCCGAGCCTGCCCGATAGTCTCGTAGTCAATCTGGGCGACCTCCTTCAGGTCTTGAGCGACGGCCGCTTCAAGAGTACGCCCCACCAGGTCGTGCATAGTGGTCCGACTGATCGAATTTCGCTGCCCTTCTTTATTTATCCCGAGATCGACGCTCGCCTGACTTCGCGACAAGGGCAGCAAGTTAGTGTTGTAGAAATGATGCTGCGCAACGTTGAGTCAATATGGGTGACTGGGAATGGCGCCGGACGCGCGCGCGAACTGCAATGATTGTCTGCTTTTCTAAAGCATGCGCAATTATGGCGCCGACGCGGTGCAGATCTCCGTGGTAAGCTGGAAGAACTCTCGCATCCGCTAGATTGTCCCGCCGTCGCGCGTGTAGCGCGGCGGTCGGAAGCCCGCTTCGGGATGAATGCACCTATGGTGTCAGATTGTTTGCATCGTGTGGTCGCAGGGAAAGATCGCACTAGATCTGCACCGCTGTCGCAAACGTGCTGCGGGAAAACCTGAGGGAACTTGATCCCATGATAACGCTCGCCCAACTCGCGCTTGACGTATCGCGAACCGAGCTCCCGGGAACCAGTTCCAGCGCGACCACGACGCCGTCACAGGCGGAAAGATCTTATAACACCCGGCGGTCGCGTGCTGCACGTCTTGCGGGCCGGTGGCAGTTATCGCAAGCCGTCAACCTTTCAGGCCGAACACCTCGCGCCCTGGAGCCCATTCTCAGCCGGAGCCCGCCCCTCATGGAGATTCGTCTCGCAGGCACTGCCGACCGCGATGCATGGCGGTCCCTTTGGTACGCATATTGCGCCGACCAAGGTCTCAATTCATCAGAACAGGCGACAGATAGGATCTGGCGGCGCATCGAGCGCCCAGACGAACCGATTAACGCGCTGATCGCGGTCTCAGCAACTGGCGTTACCATAGGTTTTGCTACCTTTGTCATTCACCCGTATACTCTTAGCGATCGTCCGGTCTGTTTTCTCGCAGATCTCTATGTCGACGAGTCTTCGCGGCGCCAGGGGATTGGCCAAGCCATGCTCACGAATCTGGCCTCCTACGGTCGCGACCAAGGCTGGCTGAGAATCTATTGGAATACGGACAGATCAAATTATCATGCGCGGGCGCTCTATGACAAGATCGGTAAATTGAGTCCATACCTTACCTACTACTATGACCTGTAGACTTGCTCTGAGGTCGTAACGAAAGCGCATTGACCTGCCCCAGTCTTTTAAACAGTGGCGAGTAGACTAGAGGTGCAGCCATTTATGTTGCGCACATGGGCTTGCAGCGGAATGTATTTTCGGCGCGATGATCCATTGATCAGGCAAGGACCGTGTTCGAGGTAAACTCCGTGCGGTGGTCTGCGACGATCATGCCGGGCTTGCCGCGCTGGGCGATCAGGTCGTCAGTTCGCGAGCAACGCGGCGACCAGAGATCTGTGTCCGGAATCGCGTAAGGCATTCGCGCGTCACGTCGTCGACGAGTTGATCGGCCGCAGGAGAACTGGTCGTACAGCGACCAGCGTGCGTTCGGCTTCGCCTCGACACGGATCGGCCCCGCATGCCGACCGCCGCTCGCCGTCCGCACTTCAACAAGGTAGGCGACATCTCGTCGACCGGCAAGATCTATTCCGGACGTCCGCGCTGTCGTTATGACAAGCCATATTCTAATTTAGATCTCAAAAATCTTCCGGGGAGCAGTGGTCAGTACCTCGACGCCGGAGTCTGTGACACGGAACGTTTCGCTGATGACGTATCCAAAATCCTCCTCGATCCAATTACCTAACATCAGGTGAAAGGTCATGTTTGGTAGCAACTCTGTCATATCGCCATCCTTAAGGCTTGCGGTCGGCTCCAACCAACCAATGCCGTGTGCATAGCCGCAACGCGTCTCCTTTTTGAGGCCCCGCTTCTCGATGCTGCGATTGAAGGCGTTGGCAACATCGCTGCAAGTCGCTCCTGGCCGTATCGCATCAAGAGCGACCTCAAGGCCGGCGACTTGGATCTCATGCACGCGACGTAGACGATCGGAGGGTGAGCCGATCGTGTAAGTGCGCATAAGCCCAGCACAGTAACCATATCGCGCACCGCCGATTTCGAGATTCACCTGCGATCCATAGCGAAAAACGTCCTCGCTCCACGGAATGTGGCACGTTCCCGTTCGCGGTGATGAACACAAACTTATTCCCTCGATCCCGCTTCCTGGCTTACCGTTTGCGCCGCGCACCAACGTTGCCACAATTTCCGCGCACGCGTCTGCTTCACGCACCCCGGGGCGTATTACCTCAGCAGCGCGTCGAATCGCGGCGTCTGAGATTGCCGCCGCCTCCCGCATTACAGCTATCTCGAGATCTGACTTGATGAGCCTTTTCCAAGTGACCGCCTTAGTAGCATCGACGATCGTGGCACCAGGCAGGCGCATCCTAAACTTTTTCGCCGATTGCGATGGAAGGCAGCATAGCTCGATTCCTATGCCTCGACTCGCGAGGCCGACGTCCTCCAAGTAATCGACTACCGCGTCATAGCCATCCTTGTCAGGATTTCCAATATACGCTTCGGGGTATGCGACGATTTTGTCGCGCTCCATAAAACATTGATGAATGGCTGCCGGCGCATCACAGCGGCGCAGAATGAACGTCGGTTCCTCTTCTCGTATCGAAACCACAACGGCCTGAGGAACATAGGCTGATAGCGCGGTGTACCCCGTGAGATAGGTAATGTTATGTTGGTCGGAAACGACGAGCGCGTCGATATCGCACCGACCCATTTCGAACTTCACCGAGCCGAGCCGGCGAAGGTATTCACTTCTAGGGAATGCCTGGGGTCCCTTGGATATATTCATAAGTTTGAACTCCAGCTATGCTTTTGACAACAAGGCGAGCTATTGCGGGTAAGAGTTCTTATGCTGGCGACGGATCACCTCTCAGTTGGGGGGGAGTCGTGGGGCTGCAGATCGCTCCTGTTCGCCCGACGGCGGTGTGATAGACCAAGCGATTAAGTCGACAGCTCGTTGGAGTATCGCTTCGGTCTGAGCAAGGCTGGGTGAAACGGCGACGACATGTCCTATCCAGTCTCGAAAATCGCCTTTCCTGAAGATCGGCGCGTTGGGTTCAACATACAATTTGATTTCAGCGACACCTGGTACCGCGATCGCCTGACTGCCGCCATCGATCCAATCGAGGGTGCCGTCGCAATCAGCAACTAGGAACCGCGCGGCTGCGGTCTGCAAATGCCTTCTGCGCAAATCCCATTCCTCGCCGACGACAAGCTTGATGTGCTCGGTGACCAGATCGACACCGCTCGCCAGTTGGACCAGTTCAGGCTCAAGCGCACCAGCAAGACGCGGATTCACTTCGATTACAACCGGGCCATGATTAGTCAACCGGAGCTCGATGTTCGTTGGCCCCCAATTAAGGCCAAGAGCTTGCAAGCACCTCAGCGAAACATCAACGATACGGTCATGATCGTCTTCCGCAAGCGGGGCCGGGAAGGTCGTTTCACGGAAGACGAAATGCGGTGGGGGGCCGAAATCAACGGCGACAATCCCAATAACCTCATTGCCCATTATCTCCACGCTATAAAAAGGGCCGCGCGCGAATTCCTCAACCAATATCCTCGGCGAAGACGGCCAGATGTGCTTCCCACCCAACAGATAGGTCGTGTGGTCAGCTAACTCATCGGCGTTGCGGCACAATCGGACACCGATGCTACCGCTGCCGATTGCCGGCTTAACAATTACGGGAAAGCCGATCTCCGCGACAGCGCTTTCTACTTCTGCCACATTCAGCGCCATGCGATAAGCGGGTATCGGAACTCCGGCTTCCGCAAGTAGCTGGCGCTGAGAGAATTTGTCACAGCATCGTTCAATCAATTCGGGGTTGGGTCCCGGTAAGTCGAAATGCCGACATAGTTTGCCAACGGTTGCATAGACCGACTCGTCGATGCCCGAGAAGCCCGTGATACCAGCGATGTCATTGGTCTCACGCAGCCTGGAACATTCGCGAATCAAGGTATCAAGATTGGTTGTATCGACACGGATTGCCTCGCTTCTTTCCGCCGCAAGATACTCGTACTGTGTTGGATCAACTGATAGTGTAATTGGATGAAAGCCAAGACGCCGGGCCGCGTGGATGTATCGTATTCCATTACCTCTTGCATGGCCTTCAACCAGGATGAGAGCTTTCCTTGACATTGGCTGTTCTCCACTCTGCGTTTTTGTCGATAGGTCGTTTTGCCATCGTGGACCTCAGACTTAAAGACAACGATCCAAGGCCAAACATTCCGTGAAATTGGTCGCCTCTACCCGCAGCCGCTGGCTGAAGCTGAAGTTGCCTTTGGCGCAGCAAAATCGTCTTCCCAGATCTGGGCAGAACCGATTGGGCTTGATGGCAACTGACCGAATAGTGGCCGAGTGGGATAATGCACTGTATCGCGTACCAGAGTACTGGGGACGAGTACGCCCTTGACCGGGACCCGGCGCCACGAGCTGTCACCGAAAGGCCCTACTAGGGAGTGAGTTTTAGCGCGTTATCGCCGGGAGAGCCCTCGCGAATCGAGAACGTTATCCTTCCATCGTCGTCTATTGCACCCTCGTAGAACATGTGGTCGCAGATAGAATTATCCCGGTGGAAAGTCAGCACTCGCGGCTTGATCTCCACCATCTGATGCTCCTCGATGTATGCGGAGGAGCAAACGATTATTTCGTCCCCGACCTGACAGGTGCGAGCAGCGGCTCCGTTCAGCACGCAGCAACGAGAACCCCGCTCTCCATAAATCACGTAAGTGCTGATTCGAGCGCCCGATGATTTATTCCAGATTTCAACGAATTCCATTGGAAGGATGCCGGCTTCGTCGCAGTGATCTGGATCCAAAGTTATTGAGCCCCGGTAGTTCAAATTCGCGTCGGTCACAGTTATTCCATGAAGCTTGGCGGCAACAAATTTTCTCATCTACATTTCCTCTCGGCGGTGGGACACTGCGTCGACAAGCGATTGCTGTGTCTTGGTTTCAGGATGGATGGATGGACGTTCTGCGATTTGTCGTATTGTGGTTCTTAGGACAAAATTGATTACTCTGGCGTGGCCAGCACGAGACAGTCAGGCGAAGGCTGGTTGTGGTGGGCGGAGGCATTGCCGGCCGGCTGTCCCCCATTGGTAATGCCATCCGATACAGTTCCGACATGTTCCGTTCCTTTAATTAGTTGTGATTTCAGGTGACTGTGCCAATCGGCCCGTTCAACTGGATCGCACACAAAGTTGCAAACCTCGTGCCAAACTGGCTAATCAGGCCGGAAACAGAAATGCGTGATCTCTTTCAGCTATTTAGGTGAGCAGACCACGGATCGGATCAAGAAGGCACGTCGCGGACGCGACAAAATGTTGAGTGTAGGACGGGTTGAGGTGGCGCCCTTCTGCTGGTGGTCGTGCGGCCGATCTGGGCATCGTTGACTTCTGGCGGCGGGGATGTCGAGGACGCTCGGGTATTGGCTGTTCGGATCTTAGACGCGTGCAGCCTCATGCCTCGAATGCGGCCGTTTTACTTGTCCCAGTCGAGGCCTGCCTAAATGTTTGATCTCAGGTTTTGATGGGGCATCCTTATCTTCCGAATCAAAGGATGCACTATGGGCCAGGTTCTTCATGGGAGCGCCACGACGACAGAGGCGGTCCGTCGGGCGCCCGCTGATCAAGGGTTTGTTTTCAGCGATGGGATGGTCGCGGGGCTTACGCTCCTAAGGACGACCTTAAGAGCCCAGCCTCGCTACCGTGCCATGATCGCGCAAGGCGGCCCTCGCCGGAGGCGTACCCGAGGATCGCCCCTGACCAACAAGGAAAAGCCGGATCGACGCGGTCATGTATCCTCTAAGAGTTGTCATGACGCTTACCTCCTTCAGGTTGTGTGCGTCAAGTTCTGCAAAATGGGGCGGCCACGATGCTGGTCATGCGGCTTGGCGTAGAGCGAGCTTCTTGTGCTCGCGCAGATCGTCCATGTTGATGTAGCGGTTGGCCTCCATCCAGTTCTCGTTGGTCTCGCAGCCAGCGCCCTGACGAGGCGCAGGCAGCTTTCATTGGGGAAGATGCGCATGACATTGGTGCGCCGGCGGATTTCCTCATTGTGCCGTTCAAGCATGTTGGTGCTCTTGAGATGCTTGTGATGCTGGCGCGGCAGGCAAAAGAAGGTCAGCGTGCGCTCGATGGTCTCCTCCACCCAACTCGTCAGTCGCGGATAGCGGCCCGACCATTTGGACAGCCATGCGGCGAGATCGGCCTTGGCCTCGGCGAGATCGCGCCGGTCATTAGAGCCAGCGCAAGTCCTGCAGGCAGTCGGCGCCGTGCTTTCTCGGCAGGTGATCGAGCGCGTTCCTGAGGAAGTGGACGTAGCAGCGCTGCCAGGCGGCTTCGGGGATCACCTCGCCGATCGCCGCGACCAGGCCGGCATGATTGGCGGAGACAACCAGCTCGACGCCCTTGGGGCTGCGCGCCTTCAGCGCGACGAGGAAATCCCTCCAGGCCGAGCGGCTTTCGCGATTGGCCATCTCGACGGCCAGGATCTGGCGCCGGCCGTCCCAGTCGATGCCGACAGCGATCAGCACCGCCTGGCTCATGACGACGCCGGCCTCACGCACCTTCTCTTAGCGCGCATCGAGGATGAGGTAAGGAAACGGCTCTTGAAGGGGGCGCCTGGCAAAGGCAGCGAGGCTCTCGTCCAGCCGCTTGTTGATGGCCGAGATCGACGAGGCCGAGAACGCATGGCCGCACAGCTCTTCCGTGATCGCCTTGACCTTGCGGGTCGACACGCCCTGCACATACATCTCCGCAAGCGTCGCCACCAAGGCCCGCTCCGAACGCTGGTAACGCTCGAGAAGCTCGGTCGAGAAGCGGCCGGCCCGGTCCTGCGGAACCCGCAGCTCAAGCTTGCCGACCCGCGTGACAAGGGTGCGGCCGTAATAACCCGAGCGGTAGCCGAGCCGCTCAGGTGTGCGCTCGCTCTTCGAAGCCCCCAGCGCCTCGTCCATCTCGGCCTCGAGTACCTCCTGCATCACCGCACGGATCACTTCGTGAAGTCCGTCCGGGTCCGAAAGCAGAATGTCTTTGATGGCAGCGCTGCCGGTCTTACTTTCAATCTTGGTCATGGTGGCGTTCCTTCGCGGGAATCGGTGACGTGAACAATCACCAGCCTGCCATGACCGCCCTCTCTCAGCGAATTTGCAGAACTGTCAGCACACACCCTCCTTCATCACAAACCCAACCGAACAACTGGGCAGGTGTTCCAAAAAACGCCGAGTTCCAATAAGGACTCAGGTCCTGGTCCGCTATTGTCACCCCTTCCAAGTCGATGTGTTCGTCACAAATCTTGCGCAATTGAGAAAGGTCGCCCGGGCGTACAACTCTGATTTCCACAGTATTCTCCTGCTTCTCGTTCCGGCACACGTCAGGGGATTTGCTTGCGCAGTTGCCTGATGTGGCAGGTGAGCCAGCCCGCATATTGGCCGTCGTATTGTGGGCCGCGACGCTCACATGTGCGCACCCGATGAAGTGTAGATGTGTTTGTTTCAGGCAATGAGGCGCGTCTTGTGAGCACCGCCACGGTGGACCTGAAATCGCCTCACAGACGCTTGCCCACTGAACACGTCCCCGCCATGACCGGGGACGTGTTAAGGCACATTGCCTTCAGCCTCTGCAGAGGTCAGCGGTCTTGCTGCCGTCCGCAGGTTGTCTTTGCCGTAGCCGTATTTGCCGAATACTGCCATCATTTCGCCAGAGCCAACATAGTCCTGCATACGGCATTGAACGCGTCGACCGCAGCCTGCTCGTTGAGCTCGAAGGCGATAGCAGGATAGTTGGCTGGCGCGATGAACGAATCGGCCAGCTCAAGGCTGTGGTCCTTCTTAACAAGTCCAGTCGCTGTAAAGTAGTCGAGGGCACCGGCGGCGGCGCGACAGCCTGTCCGCCGGCGGTCCGGCGACCTGCATGATTTTGTCGTCGGCGATGCCTGACTTTTTCGCGTCCTGGACCGCGGTGTAGCCTGTATCACTGACGAAGGTGAGTCCCTTGTCACGCACATCCTCATAAGAATGCAGCCCTTCCGGGTTGCCCTTAGGCACCAGCAGTGCGCCTCTCTCCGTAGCGATCGGTTCGCTGAACAGCACGTTGCGGCAGCGCTCCGGCTTGATCCACATGCCGGCCGTGATGAAGTCGAAGCGGCTAGCCTGCAGGCCGGGGACAAGTGAGCCCCATTCGGTTACGACCGGCTCGATTCTATTCTCGTGTTTTTGCGCGACGCACGCAAATGCCAGACAATCCGATCCCCAAATTAATTCCCAGCACCGCAGGTTATTTGGTGTCCGCTTTTTCAACGAGACGCTCCATGAGCGTGCTGTAGGCGACAAAACCGGTGTGAGACCAGAAGGTCTTGCGGCCAGGATTGGTCTCCAGCACGTCGAGGAAAATCCTTGATTTGTTGTGGAAACGAGACCGAATAAGCAGCTCAAGGGTCCTGCAGCCAATCTCCGAACGTCGGTGTTGGCAGCTGACGTAGAATTGCCTCAAAAAGACGCGTTGCCCACTCGGCTCCGCATTGTCTGGCTCCAAACGATGAGTGGCGAGGCCCACAATCTCGCCGTTCTGGCTGAAGAGGTCGACCATCCAAATTTCGCGATTCACCAACTGAATAAACCGCTCCTTGAGTTCTGAAACCGTCATCGGGGTTTCGATGCTTCTCGGCCTCGATCAACTCGCGGTTCAACATTGCCAACTTGTCGAAATCTTCGGCGGCAGCTCTGCGAATCTCAATTGTCTCTGAAGCACTGTGATCCTCTCCTGACCCATGCGACCCACGCAGCGGGCTAGGCAATGCGCTCCTACATGTCCGTGGTGGGTAAAGCCCGTCCGCAGCCAAAAATCCTATGATTAGAGTTGTTCTCGATGACCTCCGATACGGATTCTCTCGCCGGGCTTATTTCGATTTGGTCGAGGTCATTGAATCCTGCATCGCCCGACAGCCGCGCCGTCGGTAGGGATCAGCAAGCGTTCAATTTCCAGATGGTGGCTGCGAGAGGCGGATACCAACGTTTCTCGTCTGAACGTAGCCGTCCAGCGCTTCCTGACCCTTCTCCCTGCCGTAGCCGGACTGGTTTATCCCACCGAACGGTGTTTCCACCCCGCCCACATACCACCCATTCACGTACACTTGACCGGCCCAAAGGCGGTCGGCGGTCCAGAGGGCCCGGTCAATATCCCGCGTGAACACGCCCGCTGCCAGACCGTGAACGGTGTCGTTCGCGAGATTGACGGCCATTCCCGGATTATCGAACGTGGTAACGGCAAGAACAGGACCGAATACTTCTTGCTGGAAGAGATTGCTGTCTCGCGCGACATCGGCAAACACCGTGGCCGCCATAAAGTAACCGCTCCGCTCCGAAAGCGCAGTCCCGCCGGTTACGAGTCGCGCGCCCTGCGAGAGGGCCGTCTGGCAGGCCCGCTCAACTCCTTGTCGTTGGTTTCGGGAGATCAACGGGGTGATGTCGCAGTTTTCGCGTCCTGGACCGACCGACAGTCCTTCGACGCAGACCCTCACTCTTTCCACCAGTTTGTCTGCAATAGAACGTTCCACAATAAGACGTGTAAGGTTGTTGCAATTCTGGCCTGCATTCAGAAAGGTCCCGACGCGTACCGCTTCCACAACGCAGTCGAGGTCGGCATCGGAATACACAACTGCAGCCGACTTTCCGCCCAGTTCCATTATGCAGGGCACGATCCGATCCGCTGCCGTCTTGAGCACCGTCCGCCCAGTAGTAATCGAGCCCGTGAAGACGATGTGGCGAACGTCGGGATGTTCGATCAGCGCCTGGCCTGCCGTTTGGCCGTATCCAGTGAGCACGTTGACCGCTCCGGCAGGCAGCCCCGCTGTCTCACAGGCACGCGCAAGTTCAACTCCGGAAAGGGGAGCTAGTTCCGGCGACTTCACCACGACTGAGTTGCCGGTTGCGATGGCGCAGGCCAGCGAGCGGGCCGTCAGTTCAAGTGGACCATTCCACGGAACGATCTGGGCGGACACGCCGAAGGGACTTCTGACTGTGTAGTTGACCAGGTTGGCCCCGCGCGGGATCGAGCGCCCTTCAAGTTTGTCGGCCAAGCCACCATAGTATCGCAGGTATCTGATGGCGGTCTGAACCTCGCCATCGGCAAGTTCCAATGCCTTCCCCGTCTCCGCGCAGTTAATGGCTGCGATCTCGTCGAAACGCGCTTCAAGGGCGTCGGCAACGCGAAACAACATGCGACCGCGATCATACGGATGCATGTCTATCAGCACGCGGTCGCGAAAAACGCGGTGAGCAGCAGTAACGGCAAGCTCGATGTCTTGGGGTCCTGCTTCAGCTACGACAGCAATCGTTTCGGCGCTCGCCGGGTCATCGACCTCGATGCGTGTGCCGGACACAGAATCCCGCCACTCGCCATCGATATAATTTTTGACTACGTCGTTGCTGGCCATCCAGTCCTCTTTCTTATCGCTCGATTTTCTTCGAATTGGCGCAGCGACAGTGGTCGGCGCCGCAGGAAGAACGGCAACCGTGGTATCGGTCCGGCAGTGAAAGCCCTAGTCTGCCGTTCAGCCGCTCCGAGTTCGCCCACTGCCACATGCCACGGAACGGCCTTCCCGTTCCGTGACTGCGAGCGGCCCGATTTTGGACCTGCTAGTGGCCCGGTGCTTTGTCGGCTAGCGAGCCGCGCCTCCACCGTCGAGGGTAGTCGCTACTGCGCCAATGCTGTCGCGAATGATGGACAGACCACGCCGAAGGTCAGCCTCGGCGATGGTGAGGGCAGTCATGAACTTAAGCACCTCACCGTATGAGCCGGCGATCTCGATCACCAAGCCCCGACGAAAAGCCTCCTGGGAGACCAGACCTGGCAAGGAGTGGTGCTTCGGTGAAACGAGTCCGTACATCAGACCGCGGCCTCGCACGCTCAGGCCGAGGGTGGGGAATTCCTCGGTAATCGCGTTGAGTTCTTGGACCAAGATCGCAGACTTGCGAGCGATCTCATCCTCGAACTTGGAGTCGGACCAGTAAGCTTCGAGGGCCGCACGAGCAGTGACGAAAGCATAGTTGTTGCCTCTGAAGGTCCCGGTGTGTGCGCCCGGGGCCCAGACATCAAGTTCAGGCTTGATGAGAATAAGGGCCATTGGGGTTCCGATCGCCGACAAAGATTTGGACAGGGTAACGATGTCCGGCACAATTGCAGCCGCTTCGAAACTGAAGAAACTGCCCGCGCGACCGACCCCGGCCTGGATGTCATCGAGGATCATCAAGATTCCGTGCCGCGACGTTAGCTCGCGCAGCCGTTGCAGCCAAGTAACGCTCGCAGCATTGATGCCGCCTTCACCTTGGATCCCTTCCAGGATCACCGCGGCAGGTTTGTCGAGGCCACTGTTGGGGTCATTGAGAAGCTTTTCGAAGTAATCGATTGTGTCAACTGACGCCCCCAGGTAGCCTTCGTATGGCAACGATGTCACATGGGCGAGGGGAAACCCGGCAGCGGCCCGGTGCTCCTTGTTTCCCATCGCTGCCAATGCTCCAGCGCTTTCCCCATGGAACGAGTTGGTAAACGAGACGATGTTCGATCTCCCGGTCACCTGGCGAGCCAGTTTTAGACTCGCTTCGACCGCGTTCGTACCTGTGGGGCCGGGAAACTGTAATTTGTATGTCAGACCACGAGGCTTGAGAATGTATCGCTCGAAAGCTTCGATGAAGGCTTTCTTGGCCGTCGTGGCAAGGTCCAGCCCATGCACAATTCCGTCGCGCTCGATATAATCCAGCAGCGCCTTCTTGATGACGGGGTTGTTGTGCCCATAATTCAAAACGCCTGCACCGGCGAAAAAGTCGAGATATTCCCGACCGTCTGCAGCGATGAGAGTGGTCCCGACTCCGCGATCGAATAGGGCGGGGAAGGCGCGGACGTAGCTGCGCACCTCAGACTCCAGGCGATTGAAAACCGCGAGACCTGCATCCATTTCAGGTGCGAATTGCTTGCTCATAGGCGAACTCCTCAATCTGAAGCCTGCAAAGCCAGGCCTCTTCTGCTTTATGAAGTGGCGTGTAGGTGCCGTTGTGAGACAATAGCGCGCTACATTGGGCGCCTTGCGCAAATTCTGAGCGGCGGGATGCAGTAATTATGCGAAATTGCCGGCAGGTTGCATAAGGCCGGCGGTTTGTGTGGCTGCGGTGACGATTTTTCCCAACCACCTCAAGACGGCTGCATTTGATGCAGCAACCGGGGCAGGCGAACCTAGCGCTCGATTCCCTATACACAGATGAGACTCTTGGCAGCGTGAGCCAACGAATGGAAGCCGAAGCGCGGAAATAGAGGTCCCCCCTATCATCATCGTCCAGTCGGCTTAGCGTTTAAGTTCCGAGACGTTTCCTCGGCCGAACTGGGCGCAAGGCCTCGGCTTTTGACCGTCGGCTGCCATTGTCAGTTGGGCGATGGTGGACAGCACTCTTCGGCCAATGGCTATAACTGACGTCGAGGACGATAGCCGACTTTGGTCCCATGCCTGGCCTGATCGTTTGGGCTTCCGTCTGCGCGGGGTTGAGGCTACAGTCGAGTGCATATCGCAGTTTTTCTGCGCAAATTGCAGCTATTCCGGAGAATGACCATGGAATTGGATCGGATAGATCTGAAAATCTTAAGCGCTGTTCAGCGCAACAATCGCCAAACAACGGAAGAATTGGGCCAACTGGCCGGTATATCGCCCACGGCCTGTCAGCGGCGATTGAAGCAGTTGCGACAAATTGGCGTAATTGAGGCTGATGTTGCAATCGTGTCGCCTGAGGCGGTGGGCAGGTCCCTGATGATGCTGGTCTTGGTCGACATTGAGCGCTATCGTTCCGACGTCATCGATCGCTTCAAGCAGTCTCTACAGAAGGCGCCTGAAGTAATGAGCGCGTATGCGGTCACCGGTAACGCCGATTTCGTTCTCCTTCTCTCCGTGCGTGACTTGGCAGAGTACGACGCATTCTCGAGGCGTTTCTTCTTTGATAGCCCGGCTGTTAGAAATTACAGCACGATGATTGTGATGGATCGCACGAAGGTAACCTTGGCGGTGCCAATCGATGTATAGAACGCGCAATCTTACGCGCATTCAACAACTGGTTGATCCGATTCACCGATGACTGGCGCAAGGGTCAGCCGCCTTGCCCGCCGGCCATGATTGGGACGGGAGTTTTCGTACCGCTAAAGCGGCGATGGAGCGCAAGGCGAAGCATCATTCTGCTCCTTACAACGGCCTCGTCAGCGCGATGCTGCAAAAGCACTTCTGGACCTACCGGGCTGCATTCTGATGTATCTCGCGATAGGTTTGTCCCCTTCAGTCGCGATGCGCTTTGTCCACTTAAGTCACGACGCTCCGGCATCGCCTTCAGCCCTGATGGACTGCTGGCAAGGTCATGTTTAAACGTTCCGCCCCGTTGGGAGGCCGCCATAATGCGAATCTCTTAAGAATGCGCTGATTTCCTGCGTCCTGCAAGATAATTGCGCGTTTTTGCTTGCTCGCCGTCTGCTAGATTTTTGCCCGACTCAGACATTTGCGAGTTTGCGTGGTTTTCGATTATATCGTCGTGGGTGGTGGCTCCTCTGGATGCGTGATGGCGAGCAGGCTCTCCGCCTATGGCGCTCGCGTGCTGCTCATTGAAGCTGGCCCTGATACGCCGCCGAATGCCATTCCTGACGACATCCAGGATGGCGACCCAACGCGTGCTTACCTTAATCCCGGTTATCGATGGCAGTCACTCCACGCGACAACGGTGCGAGGTGGCCGCAAGCCTGTCCATTACGAACAGGCGCGCGTCATGGGTGGCGGCTCCAGCATCAATGCCCAAGTCGCCAACCGCGGCGGGCCCGGAGATTACGATGAGTGGGCCTCAAGCGGTGCAACGGGCTGGGGTTGGGAAGACGTGCTGCCCTACTTCCGTCGTCTAGAATGCGATTTGGATTTCGGCGGGGAATTTCATGGCACGAACGGCCCCTTGCCAATCAAACGTGTGCGCCAATCAGACTGGTCGGGCTTCATCCGGGCAATCTCCGATGCTTACGATGCTTTGGGGCTTCATTTCAGGCCAGACTTCAATGGTGCATTCGGTGATGGCTATTCAGTTGTCCCATTGACCAACCGCAATGGTCATCGGGTCTCCTCCGCGATGGCGTACTTACCCGAAACCGTCCGCTCTCGCCGCAATCTAACGATTTTATCCGAAACGACAGTTGCGCGGCTGACCTTTTTGGGAACAACGGTAACGGGGGTCGAGACGGAGAACAAATCGGGCGTGCAATCGTATAGCGCTTCTTGCGTTATCCTGTGCGCAGGAGCACTCCATTCACCCGCCATATTGATGCGCTCCGGGATCGGCCCCGCGAAGGAATTAGTACAATTCGGAATCCCTATCGTTGCAGATTTGAAAGGTGTGGGCCAGAATCTTCAGGAACACCCCACGATTTGCGTTTCGGCCTATTTGAAGCCGGCCGATCGCTTGTCACCCGGCGTGAGCGAATATATTCAGATGCACGCCCGCTACTCGTCGGGTTACGAAGGCTGCCCGTCGACCGATATGGCAATATCGACTGTTGCCAAATCATCCTGGCACCCGCTGGGGAGGCGCCTCGGCACTCTCGCCGTGTGGGTCAATCGCAGCTACTCGACGGGAACTGTGGCGCTCAAGGGTAGTTCGCATAAAATAGAGCCGGAGGTCGATTTCAACTGGTTGAGCGACAAGCGGGACGCCGAGCGCCTCAAGCAGGGCTTTCGCTTCATAGTCCGCCTGCTGCAGCAAGATTCGCTGTCCTCTGTGGCGCTGGACCCGTTTCCGTCAGCGTTGAATGCGCGAGCGAAGCTGGTGAGCAAGGTCACAAGCACAAACTATGCACTCACGTCATTTCTGGCGCTGCTCATGGACGCGTCGCCGCGGCTGCGCCGTGGGCTGATTAGGCGCGTCATAACGGATGGGGATAGCATTTCCGATCTCGTCAACGACGAGAAACATCTGGATCGGTATATTCGCCAGAACGTCATCCCAAGTTGGCATCCGACGTCGACCTGCAGGATGGGGGCAGCCGCGGATCCTGGCGCTGTGACCGATCCGTCGGGACGCGTTCATGGTATTTTGGGTTTGAGGATCGCCGACGCTTCCGTCATGCCATTTTGCCCTCGGGCGAACACAAACATTCCGACGATTATGGTGGCTGAGAAATTGGCCGACACAACCTTGAGAGACGGCAGACGGAGCTAGGCCAGGCGGCATGTACATTCTGCCGGAGCGCTGCCGCAATGTGGTGTTCACCGAGCCGCTTGCTAAGTTCACCGAAGCCCTGCTCATGCCGAATGGCAATCCCAAAAGACCAGCACTCCTTTGACGATATTCGTGATAAGGGCCTAACGCTGGTCACCACCGCCGGTTCCGACACGGTCACGACCGCCAAAGACGCGGGCATTCCGGAGGATCGTGTCATGCAGGTCGCCGGCCAGGCCGAATTCTTGCAGGCAGTGAAGGTCGGCCGCGCGGCGGCGGGGTCGCTAAACTACTTCACGGTAAGGAGCTCGCTGACAAGGTCGACAGCGTTGAAATGGCAGATCCGTTCACCCCGCCGGCTGGGAAGGCCGGCTACCCAAGTCTCGCCTTCCTGCCCAATCAGCAGGCGGTCGATGCCTTCAACGAGGTATTGAATACTTATATCGGCTCCGACCAAATGATGCAGTCGGTCAAAATACGGCTACACCAAAATCAATCTGCCGGACGGCACCAAGACCGGCGACCTGTGCAAGGGTTGAAATCTTGCGGGGAATGCCACCCATGCACCTAAAAGGCTCCCGGCCGCAGTGGCTGGGCGACGACAGAGCAAAGTGACAAGACGCGAGGCTCCGGGGTGCCGATTTCCGGTATTCAGACGAGATAGTTCGGCAACGTGGCATGTGAGGCTGCTACGCTCAGGAGTGAGCAATGGCAGTCCATCTCGCATGTCGCAATGCCGACCTGATGCCCCTCCTTTTGCCGAGGAACCGATGATCACCAAGCATCGCGTATCGGTTGATGGTGTCGAGACATCGTACTGCGAGAACGGAGCTGGTAGGCCGATTGTTTTCCTGCAGGGGGCGGGCTTCCGTGCAGAGGCTAAGAGTTCCTTTGTTCGGCAGCTGAACGGGCTATCCGATCAATTTACGGTAGTAGCGATTGATCAACTCCATTTTGGGGGAACGGATTATCCTGCTGACTGCAAATACATTAACCGGCTCGGTCGTGTGAATCATGTAATTAGCTTCCTCCAACAACTGGGTTTGAAGCAGATCACGCTAGTCGGCCATTCAGAAGGATCATTCGTCGACGCGCGGGTCGCGATCGTGCGTCCCGATCTTGTTTCTAAGCTTGTCCTGCTGACCGCTAACTCCGTGTCGCCGGCGTTCGGAGATGACCGTGACGAAGCTTGGCTGGAGGCCTGCCGGCAGGCTTACGGCTGTTCCGGCCCGATGCCGAGCGAAGAGGAATACATCACCGCACGGCGGAAAAGCTGCCGCGCCCACGGGCAGGATGTGGAATGCGCCGAGCGAGAAGCCTATCGGCGGGCCGCGGCTCGGGGACAATGGGAGATCTGGCAGAGATTGCCGGAAGACGAGACAAACCTGCATCGTTATCCACTGCTGCAGCAGAAGTATATCTTCCCCTACCTTGATCAGCTTCAGGCCCAGACGTTGATCATCTGGTCCAAGAACGACCCTACCGCGACGCCGGAGCAAGGGATCAACCTGGCGAAGCTGATCAGGAATTCAGATTTCCATCTGCTCAATAATGCCGGCGATTCCGTCCAGGTTGATCCGGAGCGAAGCCGTGAACAGACTCATCCGTCAATGGCACGAATGATCAACTGTGACGGGAACAATGCTCGGGCCAGCGTCTCCGAGGCGAATCTCTCAGCGGCGTGTCGCATACGACGAACTTGTGCCCTGCCATGGCAACAAGGGCATAGCCCAGGCGGTGGCGCCCATCCAACCGGGCAGGGCAGGAGTCATGCAAGACGTGGTGTGCCTCAGTTGGCCATACCACAGCTCGCGATTGTTCACTTCCAACGAACCACGGGGATGACGGAAATGTGCGTATGCACCCAAAAATCACCGAATTTCTGCGAATAACTTGCATTTCTCGCACAAAGCACCACAGCTGCGCTGCTACGCTCACGAAGCATGCACAAGTGGCGTAGCAAAGGATCGACTGGAGGAATCTATACCTAAGTGGGGACCCTGCAGCTCACACGATGATGGGAACCGCCGGACTACAAGCTCAACAAATGATGCAATGGTCTTTTCCCGAGGCATATCGGGAGACCATCGGCGATGCGAAAACGGAGGACTAACCAGTGGTCAAGTGGAAACTCGACGAATGCTTTAAGGCTGCAATCTTGAAGAGGATTGCCGCGCTCGGCCTGGCGGCGATGACAATCTCGTCCTTTGCCGGTTCGGCCTCGGCGGAGTCGCTGCTCGATAAGATTAAGAACGGAGAAACGATCCGTCTTGGCTTCACCAATGAGCCTCCCAGTGCCTATCCTGGTGCGAACAACGAGCCGCTTGGCCTGGTCAATGTGATGACACTGGACGTTCTGAGAAAGATGGGAACGACCAAAATCGAGCCGGTCGTAACCGATTGGGGTTCCCTTGTCCCGGGCCTCCAGGCTGGTCGCTTTGACATCATCACGGGCGGCATGTGGATTAAGCCGGAGCGGTGCCGCAACGTCCTGTTCAGCGAACCGATCGCATCGAGCAATGATTCGATGATCGTGCCGAAGGGCAATCCGGAAGCGCTGCATTCCCTCCATGACGCTCAGAAGAAGGGGCTTACCCTGGCCATCATGACGGGTACCACCGCAGTCGAGCAGGCGAAGAAATTAGGTTTCCCTGACGACAAGGTTATGCAGGTCGCCGGACCGCCCGAGGTCGTACAGGCTGTAAAGGCCGGCCGCGCCGCTGCCGGCTCGCTCTATAGTCTGAACGCGACGACTCTTGCCGAGCAGGATCCCAGCATTGAGGTGGCTGACCCGTATACCCCGCCGGGACCGAATGAACATCCCGCCATAGCCTTCCCGCTCAGCGAACAGGCTGCGGTAGACGCGTTCAATGCTGTGTTGAAAGACTATATTGGCTCTGACGAAATGATGGCCGCGGTCGGCAAATATGGTTACACCAAACGCGATCTCCCGGATGGCAGCAAGACCGCTGATCTTTGCAAGGGCTGAAGCTATGCGTCTGACCGCTCCCCGGCCCTTGGCCGGTAGGCGGTCAGTGGGGAGGGCATATGAGTAAGGTCGATCTCAGCTTTATCTTTGCCGTGCTCACCAAGGGCGTCATGACTACGGTCATCGTCACTCTTGGCGCCTGCGTCGTAGCGATCGTCCTTGGGCTTTTCGTGGGCCTGACCCGAGTCTCTCCCCGTCGGCAGTTGCGCTGGTTCAGTATCGCCTACATCGAATTCTTCCGCGGGACGTCCATGCTGGTTCAGCTCTACTGGTGGTTCTTTGTATTGCCGATTTTCGGTATTTTCCTGTCGCCGTGGACTGTCGGAATTTTGGGGATCGGAATGAATGCCTCTGGCTACGCAGCCGAGTATGTCCGCGCCGCCATTCAGGCCGTTGATAGGGGCCAGTATGAGGCATCTACAGCGCTCAATTTTTCGCGGCTCACCATGATGCGGCGTATTATCCTCCCACAGGCAATGCGCGCCATGCTGCCGACCTGGGGTAACATGCTCATCGATGTGCTTAAGGGTAGCTCGCTCGTCTTCTTCATCACCATTCCCGAATTTACTAGCGCCGCCAAGCAGGCGGCCGACGCAACTGGCGATTATATGCTGTTCTTTGCGGTTGCACTATTCGGTTATTACATCATCGCGCGCGCCCTCATCACTCCTTTCGTGCGCTGGCTGGAACGCCGCGTCTCGCGCGGTTTCGTTCGGGAGCAGGTGGCTTGAAGATCTGGGATTGGTCTTACGTATGGGAGGCTTTCCCATATCTCTATCAGGGAGCGATCGTCACCATTGAGGCTACGCTGCTCGGGTTTGCGATCGCGCTGATATTGGGTCTTGTCTTCGCGATGATTCGCCAGTCGCCAAACCGCTACGTCTCGACCACCATGGCGGAGATCGTGGAGTTTATCCGTTCAACGCCCTTGCTGCTGCAGTTGTTCTTTGTCTATTTCGTTGGTCCGCAGATCGGAATCTTCATTCCTGCCTGGACGGCGGGAGTTGGCGTGCTGGGGATCCACTATGCAGCCTATTGTTCCGAAGTCTTCCGCGGCGGCATCGAGAATGTGGATGGCGGCCAGTGGGAGGCCTGTACGGCACTAAACCTTTCGCGAACGCGGACCTGGCGAACAATCATTCTGCCGCAGGCGATCCCGCCCATGGTGCCAGCTCTGGGCAATTACTTCATCGGCATGTTCAAGGACACGCCGGTCCTGGCGGCAATCTCGATCTTCGAGATGCTGCAGCAGGCGAAAAATTTCGGGGGCAATAACTATCGATACATAGAAGCGATCACTATGTGCGGCTTCTTCTACTACGTGTTCAGCTTGGTTGCTTCCGCTATCGTGCAGTCGGTCCGCGTCTGGCTCAACCGCCGCTACCATCTGCAATAGGGAGGCCTTATACTATGAGCGAATTTGTGCTTCGCTTCGAGGACGATCTCACGAAGCGCCCTAGGGCATCAGCCAGGCGGGACGAGCTTGACCTCGATATCAGGCGCAGCGAAAAAGTCATGAACGAACCCATAGTTCGCTTCGAGAACGTCACAAAGCGCTACGGCGCGTTGACGGTGCTGGACGAACTCAATCTCGAGATCGCACGCAACGAGAAGGTGTCCATCATTGGTCCGTCCGGCTCGGGCAAGACCACCGTTCTGCGCATGCTGATGACGCTTGAGCACATCAACGGGGGGGTGATATGGGTCGACGGTGAACCGTTGACGCATACGCAGAAGAACGGCCAAATAGTGCCGGCGAGCGAGCGTCATCTCCGTCGCGTGCGTGCCAAGATCGGTATGGTGTTCCAGCACTTTAACCTGTTCCCGCATATGACTGCTCTGCAGAACTGCATGGAGGCGCCGATCTCCGTCCTTGGGCTCTCGAAGAAGGAGGCGGAGGCCCGAGCGGCAGAGCTGCTCGACTTGGTGGGCCTCGGCGACAAGAAGAACCATTTCCCGATCCAGCTTTCCGGGGGCCAGAAGCAACGCGTGGCGATCGCTCGGGCGTTGGCCATGCGGCCCAAGGTGATGCTGTTTGACGAGGTGACATCAGCGCTTGACCCGGAACTGGTTGGAGAGGTGCTCAACGTCATCCGCAAGCTCAGCGCCGAACATGACCTCACAATGCTGATGGTCACGCACCAGATGGGCTTTGCCAAGGAGTTCTCCGATCGCGTGTGCTTCTTTTCTGGCGGTAAGATTGTCGAGCAAGGCCCGCCCAGCCAGCTTTTAGGCAATCCGCAAAACGAGCGAACGCAGCAGTTTCTCAATGCGGTGCTGGAGACGAGGTGAGTTGCGGGTTGTGCCGCTAGTTGAGTTATCCCGTGGGTGGCTTCCGGGCAGGAACTGGTCCGTTCGGAGCAGGCTGCCCTGCGACGAACCTACGCGCGGTTTTTCAGGGCCGGGTTGATGTCGAGGTTACTGCCCCAGTTCATTCAGGACTGCATAACTAGGATCGTCCGGTCCAAGCCCCAGATTGGTCGAGTTAGGTAAATAGCGCTGCCCGTTCGGCAGTTGCGAGCTTGAAGATCTGATGTGCGTTCAATCTGCCATTCAGGGCATCTGGGCTCTGGAAAGTGCCCTAACACGATTGTCTGACGGCGGACGCAAACCCGGTATCCTACAGGCCCGGGGAGGGTCGCACAAGCGTTCTGCGGTTTCCCAGTTTTTACGGCTTTCATGCGAATGCACCAAAACAATGCCGACTTACTGCGCCTGGAAAGGCATGTTTCTCTGAAACAGCCGTTTCGACGCTGTTAAATTCGTGCATTCAGAGAGAACCTGTATCGCGCAGGTGATGGGCATTTGCTGCCGAAATCACCATCTTAGCTGCTTCCAGAAGAAGGATGCTTCCGTGACAACTCAACAAAGGGCCCTCGGAATTATTGGGCTGGAGATCGGACTTCCGCCTCGTGAATTTCCGCCACCGCAACCGGAGTCGGTCTTCAACCCGGCAACTTTCGACTTCCCAATTATAATAGAGACCGCGGCCGGGGCTTTGGAGGAGAGGGTCATTCCCGGTGATGCTTCTCTCGAGCCGGCCTACATTGCAGCTGCCAGGCGGTTGGTCGAGCGCGGAGCAGTCGCGATAACCGGGGACTGCGGGTTCAGTATCCGGTACCAGGCTGCAGTGGCCGCGTCTGTCGAAGTCCCGGTGGCCATGTCGAGCCTGCTACTGGCGCCCACGCTACTCCGGCAGCTTCCAGCTGACGCAAAGCTCGCCGTTGTGGCCGCAGACTCAAGACACTGCGGCAAAGAGCTGCTGGGCATAGATTCATCCGCAGAGGCAAGAGTAGTCATCGGCGGCATTGAAGGTGACGCGTGGCCGGCTGGTGTTGTTGAAATGGAGTCGGAGGTTGCAGCCTGTGTCGCGCGACTTGGCGCCGCACATCCGGGGATTGCCGCCCTCCTATTTGAATGTACATTGTTCCCGATGGTGACGTCAGCAATCCGTCGTAGGACAGGACTGCCCATCTATGACGCCGCGACCCTTTATCGGATGACATTCGCGTCCGTGGCTTGACCGCTTGGAGGCCACTATCCCAAAATATGAGCTCATGTCTGGTATGAGTTGCGGCTCGTTATTGTAACACACGTCCGCATCTTGTCGAATACTCTGTCGAGACTGGATCCTCGATTTCCGAGGTCAGGACGCGGTGCCTGAGATGCAGGTTGGATTTTTGGAACTCGTGCTGGTCGACCGTGATCCAGACGCTAAGCGGCGACCGACTTCGGCCGGAGTTGAAGCAGGGCGATCAAGGGCCACAAAAATCACTTCAGCCACCTGAGCAGGAGGGAGAAGTTGTATCCGGCGGCGGCCAGGACGGCGTTGAGGGCGTCGCCCTGCTGGCCGGCGAGGTAGTTGCGGCCCATGCGGTGTTCGTTCTTGATGTGGCCGATATGACGCTTGCCAGCGTGTGGCCGTCATAGGGATTGCCGGGCAGCGCTTTTGCATGCAGGGCGAACTGGCCGCCCTTGGAGCGCTTCAGCGTGGTGGCCACCGACACCTTCACACCGAACTCGTAGGGCATATGCGCCTTGCCCTTGCCAATGCATTCCACCTCGTGCGCGTGCAGGCTGTAGATCTTGCGGCCGCGCTGGCGCTGGCGTTGCTAGAGAACGGTGGCGGCCTGGTAGAACGGCCATTTGAAGAGCGCGTCCAGCCCCGCATCGCCGGCGATCTGGCGAGAAATGTCGCGAATGGTCCGGCCGAGATAGGTCTTGAGCCTGCGCAGCGCCTTGTTGGCCCGCTTGAACTGCTTGGCGTGGGCATAGCGCTGGTGGCTGATCAGCGCCAGCTGATAGCTCTGGCGCAAATGGAGCTCCTTCCCTCTTGGCCAGCCGCACCAGCCGTTCGCGCGCCCGGTTGATGAGCTTGGCGTCGGTCGGGAACATGACGTTCTTCGGCTGCACGGTTGTGTCGACGATCACCTGGCGCGTGTCGGCCGGCTTCATCGCCCCGGTCTTGACCGCAAGGCTGAGGCTCTCCTGCAACAGCGCCACGATCCGCTCCTCGCCCATGCGGCTGCGCCAGCGCGTCATCGACGAGAGGTCGAACGGCAGCGTATGGCAAAAGAACGTCTCGCCGGTGAGATACTGGAAGTAAGGGTTCTCCACCCAGCGCTCGCACAGCACCTCATCCGACAGGTTGAAGGTGTGCTTGAGGATCGCCAGCCCCGCCATCAGCCGGGTCGGCAGCGGCGGCATGCCGGGGCCGTCCGAATAGACGGCGCCGAAACGCTCCTCCAGCACCGGCCGGTCGATCGCCTGCTTCATGTTGATGATCTGATCGAGCCTGGAGCGGAACAGGTCCTGCTCTCCCGTCTCGCGTGGCTTGGACATTCGCCGTCCCCTCGATTCGCCGCCGCCGAACCGAGTGAATCACGCTCCGCAGCACAAGGGAATCGCAAAACCGAATTGCAGGAAAACAGCGTCCAAATACCGCTAATCCTGCAATTCAAAAGACGCTATCCGCCTCAATCAAAAGGCCAGATCAATGGCTTGCGGATAGTTCACGGTCGACGAGCTGGCGGCCACGCATCAGGCTGGAGATCCATCAGCGTTTACATCGTTTTTCAACGGGCGGCTCAAGCTCCGTGTTGTTGCGCGGCGCGCAGCTTGTCGAACGCCTCTTAGACCGTCGTGTGCCGGAAGAGGATATCCTCTGGAATTTCGGCATCGACATTCCGACATCACACATCCGTGATAAAGGCGTTTGCGGCTCGACGGGACCCTCCAACCCGAGGTCGCGAACAGAACCTGAATGACTGCCTCGTTTGCTATATGCGAATTGTCCGTGGGCGCCGCCAGGAGCTGGAACCGGCCAATCGACTTTAATTCTGGCTAGCTGTGCCCAGAATCGAGAAAAACGCCGGATTCATGCAGGCACAGCGGCCAATTTGCAGGAACCACCCCCCTGGGCACTGCTACTTATCTGGAATGAGGGGACTGTGGAGCTTCCGTCAAAAGGAAGCCAGATGTTCCGGGTTGAGGCCGTAGATCATCGTGGTCGTGTGAACATGAAGTGATGATAAAGCCGGCAAACAGGGAGGATAAAATGAGCCAATACTCATATAATCGTCGTGCGCTTATGAAGGCAATGCTGGCGATTTCGGCGACCCCTTGGGGGATTAACTCGAGGGCGTTCGCCTCGTCGTGCGACGATCGCATCCTGCGAATCGGCGGACTGGGTGGAGGCCCTGATTCGATGAACCCCTTCGCCACTTGGGGCTCCTTTTGGCCCTTGGCTATTTGCTATGATTTCTTGGTCTGCATAGACGCCCAGCGATACGACGATCGAAAGGGCTTTGCCCAATCTTGGTCCGTCGCCGACGACAACCTCACTTGGACCTTCAAGATCTGGCCCGGCATGAAGTGGTCGGACGGCCAGCCTGCTACCGCTAGGGACGCGGCGTTCACTTATAGTTATTTGCACGATTCCATAGGCAAGCCCGACGAGCTAAACGTCGGGTGGAACAGCACCAGCGGTCTTGAGAACGTCGAGTCCATCAAAGCGTTCGACGACGAGACTTTGCAGATCGTGACCAAGTTCCCCGCGACCTGGCCAATAGACAATATCATAATGATCGTTCCCGAGCACATTTGGAAGGACATCAGCTATGCTGACGCACGCGTAACCTTCCGCAACGATCCGCCTTTGGTGGGTACGGGACCTATGATCGTTTCGGAGTTTCACCAGGGCCAGTTTACACGCCTGACGCCGAACCCCTATTTCCGTACGGGGAAGCCCCAAATCGCGGGGGTGATCCTGCGGTCCTTCGATGCCGCCGATCCGATTGCGCAAGGTCTTAAGAGCGGGGAACTCGATTATGGCAACTACCTGACGTCCGCCCAGTGGGCTGATCTCTCGAAGGATCCCGACATTGTAGTCGGTGAATCCCGCATAGCTCAGAAAACCTATCTCGCCTTCAACACCGCTTCGGGAGATGGCGCAGGTAGCACCAAGGCTCTGCAGGATCCGGCGTTTCGCGATGCGCTCGGCTACGCGATCGATCAGAAGGCCATCGTCGATCGAGCCATGCGCGGACACGCCGACCCTGGTGTCGGACTCGCAATGCCGGTGGCGGCCGATTACTATTCAGATCTGAACGACATCAGGCGCCACTTCGATCTCGCCGAAGCCAACCGCCGGCTTGACGCCGCAGGGTACCGGGACACGAACGGCGATGGCATTCGGGAGGACAAGGACGGGAAGAGTTTCCAGCTAGAGCTGGTGTCTGGACCTTCAGCAAATATAGAGATGCCGGTCGCGGCAGTGCAGTTTATCGCTGGCTGGTTGGAGCAAATCGGTATCCCTGTATCGGTGACTCGGCTCGACTCCGGTGCGCTGAGCGCCCGCGCCGCAGCTCCGGCGAAAGGCGGCGGAGGGTGGGATCTGCTCATTTCCGATACCTGGCAAGGCCCAACACCTAAAGACCTGCTCATCTTCGGCAGCAGCAATTCCATCGGCATCAAGAACAAGGCGTACTGGACGAATGCGGAGTTCGACAAACTGTTCGCGGAGGTGCAGGTCACCGTTGACCTCAAGAAAAACCAAAAGCTGGTCGACCAGGCAGCGCGACTAATTTATACTGAAGCGCCTTACATCGTACTATGTTACCCCACCCTGCTCGAAGCCCACCGGAGGGATTGCTTCGAGGGTTGGGGAAAGCAAGGCATCATGTCGATGGACAGCTACTTCCCATTCGATCGCTTGAAGCCGGTGCCCGCGCCGTGAACGGAGGGGGAGGGAGCCGTCACATCCTGCGCATCATCGTCAGGGCCTCTATAACCCTCCTGATGGTGGCAGTCCTGAACTTCATCCTATTCCGAGTTATTCCAGGTGACCCTGCATCTCTTTTGCTTGGCGGGGCGCGCGTCAGCGTCACCGCCGAGCAGATTGAGGCGCAGAACCAACGTTGGGGCCTTGACCGGCCGCTGTTCCCGGACCAGGCGGTCGACTACCTGTCGGCAACACTCCGCGGCGATTTCGGCTACAGCTTCAAGTTCAGGGGCAGGCATGTCGCAGACCTGATAGCGGAACGCCTGCCGGACACCATAGTCCTAGTCGGGGTTGCTCAGATAATGGCAATCGTTATTGGGGTGATGCTTGGGATCTACGCAGGCTGGCGCCGGGGAGGAGCCGGCGACCGTATCGCAACCGGAGCCTCTCTGGCGCTCTATTCTACGCCGGCTTTCTGGCTCGGCATGATCCTGGTGGTAATCTTCAGCACGGCATTGGGTTGGCTCCCGGGCTATGGTGCATACTCGCCCGGCCTGATCACGGGCTCTCTTGGTTCGTTCCTCGACTACCTGCAACATCTCACGCTTCCCGCCACTGCGGTGGCGCTTGGGCTAATCGGCCAGTACGTCGTCGTCGCTCGTGCCGCAATGAGTGACGTACTCACCGAGGATTACATGGTAACCGCACGGGCGAAAGGGCTGACCAACGGTCAAATGCTGATGCGTCATGCATTTCGCAATGCAATGCTACCGGTCGTGACCTTGATCACCCTCAATATTGGCTATGTGGTCGCCGGGGCCATCACTGTCGAAGCCGTTTTCGCCTGGCCGGGTATCGGCGGGCTGACGGTGGAAGCACTCAACGCACGGGACTACCCAGTCCTTCAAGGCATATTCCTGTTGCTTGGCGTTTCAATTGTTCTCGCAAACCTCGTAGCCGATCTTGCCTACAGCCTTCTAGATCCGAGGGTCCGACAATGAGCGACAATATTGTTCGATATTGCCCGCGAGGCCGGGCGCGCGCAATAAAAGGCTTTCTGCGTCAATTTCTCAGCTATGGCGGTGCTCAGGTGGGCCTCGTATGTCTGGTATTCTTTCTTGTTGTGGGAGCGGTCCCCAATATTCTGGCGGGACCGCTCCAGACTGCGATCAATGCAACTGGCGATTTCCTCGCACCCCCATCAGGCGAGCATCTGCTCGGCACGGACGAAATCGGGCGGGACGTGCTCAATCTGGTCCTCCATGGTGCCCGGATCTCGCTTACGATTGCGCTACTCGCGACTGTGATCAGCCTCGTCGTTGGGACTACAATCGGTACGACCGCTGGCTACTATGGTGGCAGGGTCGACGTCTGGCTGATGCGCTTGACAGACTTCTTTTTTGTCATGCCGTCCTTCGTGCTGGCGCTGGTCATTACACCCGTGGTTCTCGAGGTGATGGGGCGCGGTGGAGAAATCCTGGGCTTCCGTCCTTCTCTTTTCGTGATCATTGTCGTTATAGGCATGACAAGCTGGTCCTTTGTTGCACGTATCGTCCGGAGTCAGACACTGTCGCTTAAGGAGCGACCATTCATTGATCGTGCGCGCGTTGCGGGTAGCAGTAATTTCGGCATCATGGTGCGGCACATCCTCCCCAATCTCGTGCCGCAAATCGCAGCCAATGGTGCGCTGGTGGTCGCCAGCGCAATCTATGTCGAGACATCGCTCTCATTCCTTGGACTCGGGGACCCGTTGCAGCCTTCATGGGGCACTTTGCTTTCGCTCGCTCAGCGCGCCGGCGCGGCCAGTGCTGGAGCCTGGTGGTACCTCGGCGCCCCAGGACTGTGCGTACTCACGGTTTCGCTTAGCTTCGTCCTGATTGGCAGTGCCCTTGACGACACGTTCAATCCACGGCGGAGGGTGATCCCATGACCAGCTCCTCCCAGGACAAAACACCGCTTCTGGAAATAGACCGGCTCTCTGTCGATTATGGGCTCAAGGGCGTTTCATTGCGAGCAATCGACGGCGTAAGCTTCGCGCTCCGAGCCGGAGAGGCCGTGGGCCTCGTCGGAGAATCGGGCAGTGGCAAGACCACGACCGCGATGGCGATCGCTGGTCTACTATCACCCAACGCGCGGGTCAGCGGCGGCCAAGTGCGCTATCGTGGCAACCGACTGCCGATCGACGATGATGCGGCGATGCGGCCACATCGCTGGAGCGAAACGTCCGTTGTCTTCCAGGGCGCGATGAACGCACTTAATCCTGTTCACCGCATTATCAAGCAGATCGCCGAGCCATGCATGCTGAAGCTCGGCATGTCGCGGGGCGAGGCGACCAAGCGGGGAAGTGAGTTGCTTCAACTGGTCGGCATCCCGGCGGATCGTGGTTCCGCCTACCCTCACGAGTTGTCGGGCGGAATGCGACAAAGGGTGATGATTGCCATGGCGCTCGCGTGTCGACCTTCGATTATCATTGGTGACGAGCCCACCACAGCGCTCGACGTCATCACTCAGGCTCAGATCCTTAACCTGCTAGGCGACTTGCGATCGCAGTTGAGCCTCGCCCTGATTTTGATCACCCACGACCTTTCTGTGGTGGCTAAGTGTTGTGATCGCGTAATGATCATGTACGCGGGCCGCATCGTCGAGGATGGCACTGTCGCCGAGATTTTCGCCCAGCCCAAACATCCCTACACCCGACAGCTGATCGAATCGATCCCGAACCCAGCGAGCGGCAAAAAGATGATCCGGCCAATACCGGGTGATCCTCCCAACTTGGTGAATCGACCCTCGGGCTGCGCTTTCCATCCGCGTTGCCCGTCGGTCATGGGGGGGTGCGCGACCGAAGTCCCCAGCCTCAATAAGTTCGGGCGGGGACGTGTCGCCTGTCACCTTCACCGGTCCTTGACGCAAGAAGACAAGGTCGCTGTTCATGCCTGACACTGCCGGCATCCTGCGTCTCGAGAGCCTGCAAGTTCATTTTCCTATCCAGGGCGGTCTGTTCGACCGTGTCCTGGGCCGATCTGTCGGCGCCATGCGCGCGGTAGACGGGATCGACCTCAACGTCGGGCGGGGCGAGATCGTCGCCCTGGTCGGCGAATCGGGAAGCGGCAAGACCACTGTGGGCCGCGTCATCACCAAGCTTGCCAAGCCGACTGGCGGCAGAATGCTGTTCGAAGGCCGCGACATGAGGTCGGTAGAGGGCTTCTCGGCTCTACGTCCGTACCGGCGTCGCGTGCAAATGATCTTCCAGGACGCTTATCAGGCCCTCAATCCGCGACACACCGTGTTCGACATCGTGGCGGAGCCGTTGCAGTCCCTGCGGCTGGTCGGTAACGCCACTCAACTCGCCGACCGGGTGAGTGAAGCGCTTGCGGCCGCTGGGCTCAATCCTCCCGGCGATTTCTTCGCCCGCTTCCCGCACGAGCTATCCGGCGGGCAGCGCCAGCGCGTCGTGATTGCAGGAGCGCTTGCCGTCCGGCCGGAACTCATCGTTGCTGATGAACCTGTATCGATGCTCGATGTCTCGATACGCGCTCAGATTCTTCAGGTCCTGGTTGACTTGCGCGACAGGCACAACATGGCGCTGCTGTTCATCACCCACGATTTGCCCCTTGCCTGGCTGATCGCCGACCGGATTGCGGTCTTGTATCTTGGAAAATTGGTCGAGATTGGTAGCGCCGACGAGATCACATTCAACCCTCGCCATCCGTATACCGTCGCCTTGCGCAACGCCACACCGCAGATTGGCGGCAACGCAGGTCGCGCCGAGTTGCCGGCCCTGCAGGGCGAGGTTCCAAGTGCCGCGCGCGTGCCGAAGGGCTGCCGTTTCCATCCTCGTTGCCCGCTTGCCTTCGACCGTTGCAAAGCTGAGGAGCCGCCGGCGATCGAAGTTGGACCACAGCACCTGTCAGCCTGCTGGCTCGCTAAGTGAAAGGCATGCAATCAGCGCCACCCCAATGAGCGTATTCCATCTGGTATTGCACAGGCAGGTGGGCTGGAACACCACCATGCAGATAGAATGCTGAGACCCGTCGAAATTGGCCACTCCATCTTGAATCAGTCTCAATGTCTGGGAGGCACTCTGAAGTGTGTAATGAACTAGGCCCGATTAAACCGCCAACGCCGCGATACGAAG
>NZ_NSFW01000032.1:0-31305 GCF_002294905.1 Mesorhizobium sp. WSM4308
GCGACGCCGTCGGAAAAATGCGGATGCGCGTTGGTCTCGTTGGGCACGCCATGGGTGGCCCAGCGTGTGTGGCCGATGCCGATCGTGCCGTCGAGCGGCTCGTCCTTGAGCCGGCGTTCGAGGTTGATCAGCTTGCCTTCGGCGCGGCGGCGGGCGAGTTCGCCATGCTCGATGGTGGCGACGCCGGCCGAGTCATAGCCGCGATATTCCAGCCGCTTCAGTGCATCGACGATGAGCGGCGTAACCTGCGCGTGCCCGACGATTCCAACAATGCCGCACATGGTTTTGCCCCTGCAGAATTCCGGCCATATCACCGTAGAAGGCAAGATATCCCTCCTTGATTACGGGCTGATCGTTCATTCGAAGGAGCCTACGGCCTTAATCGCGACCAGAAACCGTCGTGCTGCGAAGCGGCGTGGGCCCAGGCGGCGGAGTTTGCGTCGTTGGCCGCGTGAAGCCGCCCGACGAACAGTTCGTTCGAATGATGCGCTTCCGTTGGCCCAGGCGCATGTTGAGGCAGCCGGCAAACCAAAACACACCCAACAGCCGGTTAGGCCCGGCCGCCTGATGCCCCCCTATAAGAGGCTGTCGGGCCGCTTGATCTGTCTGGGGCTTGCACGCGAAAGCGCTCCCGACTGCCTCGCGTGCCGGAAAGCGAGCGGCGCTGGGATCCACGCAACGAAAAACCAGAGATGAACACGAGAAGGACCATCCGACGCAAAAGCCATCCTGGCATGGGTCACAAAGGTGGGTTGAGGTGATCGGCGACCGCCAGACCGAAGACTCGTTGCCGTTAAGGCGCTGAACCGCCGGCACCTGGCATCGTTTGATTGAACGAAGACGCCGAACTGATCTCTCGATACAGAAGGAAGCTCAGTCCGCGCCTTGCTGGGTCCAGGCATGCGGAAGGGGGATGCAGGGCATGAAGTTCAGAGATCTGATCAGACGTGCCGACAACAATGTGGAGAAGTCATTCGAGGATCTCGAAGCTGACTTGGCTGATGCCGTTGACGAGTGCCTTGGCTTGGATGACCTGTCGGCGCTGGCAATGGACGATACCGCGGACGAGCCGCCCATCCCAGACGACAACAGCGAACAAGGCGGCCGCGCGCAAACCGAGGATGATGCCGGCGCCGAAGATGCCGGCACTCCCGAACCCTTGCGGCGACTGACCTCTCATACGCAGAGCCGTATGGCTGCCTTGAGTTCCTTTGACGGGCTGTTTCGCGATGCGAAGCTCCATTTCGAGGAGATCAACGCGAAACTGTCAGAGATCGCAAGCACACATCAGCTGACCTTTGAATTCTTTCATATCCTTCACGCCGACATTCTCCGCGCCAACGAACTGGAGCTGGCCAATCTAAACCTGACCGCAGAGCAAAAGAGCCTGTCGGACAAGGTCAATGACCTGACCCGAAGGCAGCATGAGCGCGAAAGCATGGTGGAGGCCCTGCAGCAGCGCGAGGCAAGCCTGGTTCAGGACGCCGAGGCGCTTCGTGGCGCATTGGCCGCGGCAAGGCTGGAGCTTGTGGAAGCCGCGAACACCAACGCCAAGAACCAAGCGGAATTCGGAGACCTCACAAACACGCTTGCCGCCGCAACCGTCGAGGCCGACAGGCGCGCGCGCGAAAATAAACTGCTGCGTGAAAAGAATGTCAGCCTGTCGATCGACCTGGAAAAGGCGCTGAAGCGGGAGGACGAGGCGCGGCACCGGCTGGACGCCTTCTCCACGATCCATGCCAACGAAGCCGCGCGAAATTCCGAAGTGCTTGGTGCGCTCGGCAAGAGCGAAAAGGAAGCGGCACGGCTCCACACCGCGCTCGAGGCCACCCAGGCGAAATTGTCGGAAGTGACGGAAACCGCCAGGATCATGGAGGCGGACAAGGATGCCGGGCTCGAACGCAGCCGTGCCGAGATCCGAGGATTGCGTTCCGAGATTCAGAACCTCCATTCGCGACTGGAGGTCGCCTCGAACGCAAACAGCGAGGCATCGGCCGAGATCGCCAGGCTCAAGCTGCAATGGAGCGACGCGGTGGCGGAAAAACAGGTGGCGGACGAAAGGTTGGCGGCCCTCACCAAGGAGGCCGAGACCGACAAGCTGAACCTTTCGAAGATAACCGCCAATTTCTCACAGCTTTCGCTGCAGCAGGCATCCGATCAGCTACAACTCGATATCCGCCGGCAGGAATGCGAAGACCTGCGGGCCGAAATTGCATCGCTCAACGCCCGGATCAGGGAACTGCTGCCCTATGAGAGGCTCCGTGGCACCACGAACGCCTTGCCGCATACGAACGATGTGGCCAAGAAGGTTCCGGTGACGGCGGAGCGAGCGGTGCGCACCGCTCGCCGTGTCCGCCGCAGGGCGCTCACCGCGTCGTAGGAGGAGCTAGCTGATCGTATTTTGCGGCTCGCTTCCAACAGTTCGTCACGTCATTGGCGGAAAGCCCTGGACATCTGATCCGTCAGCGGCTTCAGCAGATAAGACCAGACGCTGCGTTCGTCGGTGCTTATGTGAACCTCTGCCGGCATGCCAGGTTTGAGCACCTTGGCATCGGTCAGGCAGGCCGCCTTGTTCTCGACATTGATGCGCGCCGAGAAATACGAAAGCTGTTTTTGCTGATCCTTGATCAGATCCGCCGAGATGCGCTTGACCGACCCCTGGCAAGCAGGCGTGGTGCCGGCATCGAAGGCCGGAAACCGGATCGAGACGTGCTGGCCTGGACGAACGTCATCTATGCGCGAGGGGGGGATCAGCGCGTCGACGACGAGGTTGTCGGTGTCGGGGACGATCATCATGACCACCTCCCCCGGAGCGATCACTCCGCCGATCGTGTGGATAGCCGATTCCTGCACCGTTCCCGATTGCGGAGCGCGGATGTTGGTTTTGGTCAGTTCGTCTTGCGCCACGACCTTGCGCTCGCTGAGTTCGGTCTGCTTGGCTTCGGTTTCACGAAGTTCGCTCGTTACTTCACTGCGCCTTTGCTCATCCAGCTGAAGAATTTGCAGTTCGGTCTCGCTAATCTTGGCCTGTGCCTCAGCGACCGCCGCCGCCAGGCGTCCTGATTCTCCGTGCGCTCGGGTGGCATCCAATCTGATGTTGCTCAGTCGCTCCTTGGACACCAATTTTTTTGTAAAGAGCGCCTGGACATCGCCAAGATCTCCGTCGAGCAGGACCACGGACTGGTCTTCCGCGGCCTGCTGCGCCTTGAGGCCATCGATCTGGCGTTCGAGTTGGCTCGAGCGGCTTTGCAACTGTGCCTTCTGCCCCGTCAACGCCGTTGCGCGGCTTTCGAAAAGGGTGCGCTCTCCTCTGACCAGTGCAGCCAGTTCCGGGTCGCCCATCCGTTCTTGAAGGCTGGACGGAAGCTGCATTTCCGGCAGGCCTTGCCGCTCAGCCTCCAGCCGTGCAAGCCGGACGGTTGTGCGATCAAGATCCTCGCTGATTATTTGCAGGTTGGCCCGCGTCAGCGTGTCATCCAGCCTGGCCACCACATCGCCAGCCCGCACATGGTCGCCATCTTGCGCGAAGATGCCACCGATCGTGCCGCCCGTCAGATGCTGGACCTTCTTGATGTTGCTTTCGACCACCACGGTGGCAGGCGCGATCACCGCGCCGGCGATCTTGGTCAAACCGAGCCAAAGCCCGCCGCCGACAACCAACATGGCCGTGACCGCCGCGCCCAGGATCAGGTTGCCCCTGATATCATCGCGCGCCTCGACCGAATTCGCCTCGGCCCTTCGGCTCCCGTTATCGAACGGAGCATACGAAACCATCGTCGCGTCAGACATGAAACAGCACCTTACGCATGACCGCTCACCCCTTTCTGCATCGGAACAACCGACGCCTGCCGTTCGGCAGGGGTCGGGAAAGGCCGGATGACATTGGCCAGGACCTCCTCGCGCGAGCCAAAGGAGTGAAGCATCCCATTCGACATGACGAGTACCTTGTCGATATTGCTGAGGGCAGAAGGACGGTGCGCAACAATGATGACGATGCCTCCACGTCGGCGCACCCCCAGGATGGCGCCGGCCAGGGCAGCATCACCATCGACGTCCAGGTTTGAATTCGGCTCGTCCAGGACGACCAGAAACGGGTCGCCATAAAGTGCCCTGGCAAGCCCAACGAGTTGCCTCTGTCCGGCCGACAAGGCTGCCCCGCCCTCGCCTACGCGTGTTTGAAAACCATTCGGCAACCGCATGATCATCTTGTCGACGCCGGCGGCCCTGGCAGCTGCCAGCACGCCCTTGGCGTCGTCGTTGCCGCCAAATCGCGAAATGTTATCGGCAACCGTCCCGTCAAACAGTTCGACGTCCTGCGGCAGGTAGCCGACATGAGCACCAAGCTCTTCCGGGCTCCATTGGTCGAGCGAGGCTTCGTCCAGCCTTACCCTTCCGCGAAGGGGCTGCCACACGCCCACCAGAGCGCGCACAAGTGTCGTTTTTCCAGAACCGCTCGGGCCGACAATGGCCATTCCCGCGCCCCCAGACAGGGTAAAACTGACATTGGCCACCGTCGGTTTTTGCTGGCCCGGCGGCGCTATTGTCAGGTCCTCTACCGCAAGCGCCGCCTGCGGGCGCGGCAGTTCCATGACTTCTTCATGCCCACCGACGACAGCCAGCGCCGTGGCCAGTTGGGAATAGCTTTGCCGGAAAGCCGCGAAGCCTCGCCAGTTTGCCAGCGCCGCGTCAACCGGAGCCAACGAGCGGCCCAGCAGTATCGACGATGCTATGATGACACCTGGCGACGCTTCCCCCCCGATCACGAGATAGGCGCCCAGTCCCAGAACTGAGGACTGCAAGGCCATCCGCAGCGCCCTCGAGAGGGCACCGGTGGCGCCGACAATGTCGGAAAGCCGTTCCTGGTGCGTGAGATAGGCGTGGTTGATCTCGCTCCAGCGGCGGGCAAGCCGCCCGGAAAGGCCCATCGCGCGCACAACCTCCGCGTTGCGGCGGCCAGAATCGGCAAGATTGCGTTGCGACACCAGCGTCTCGGACGCGCGCGCCGCCGATGCGCGGCCGAGGACTTCCGCTATCACCGTGAGCAGCACGACAATAATCGCGCCGCTTGTTGCCAGCAGACCGAGCGCAGGATGCAGAAGATAGATGATCAGCAGATAAAACGGTATCCACGGCGCGTCGAAGATGACGGTCGGCCCCAATCCTGAAAGGAAGCCGCGGATCTGATCCAGATCACGCAGCGGCTGTATCCGGTTCGCGTCCTGCCCGCCGATGAGCGGTAAGGACAGCGAGAGGCCGAAGACCCTTTGCTGCAGATTCTTATGGAGACGATTGCCTATTCGAACCAGGAGGCGAAGCCGCACGAAATCCAGCAATCCGTAGACCGCGTAAAGACCCAGCATTCCGATCGTGAATCCGACAAGTGTCGGAACGCTCTGCGAAGGCAGAACGCGGTCATAGATCTGCAGCATATAGACGGAGCCGGTCAGGGCGAGAAGGTTTATGACCGCCGAGAAGACGCCGACGCCTACCAGCCCGGGCACGGCGCCGAGCATGGCGCCACGCAGATCGGGCGAACGTATCCTTCCGGAGCTCATCGCTTGCGACCTCCGGTGAGAAATCGTTGCGCAAGCTCATTGGCCCCACTGGCCACGGTCAATTTTTGGGTTTTCAGGAGCGTATCCCTCATTGTCTTCTAATTTACGCCCCACTAACATATGTGGCCTTCGGTCAAAATGTAGCGAAATCGTGGCGCCGGTCCGAAAAACCCGGACCTGGCGCATTAAATCAGGGGAAAACTGCCGTTTTGAGGTGTCCCGGAAGGCTGTGGAGGTCGCGTTCCCGGCAGTGCGACCGACACCGAGCCGTCCCTTTCGGAGGGTGAGTCGCTCCCCAGCCAAACGGCTCCCCGGCCGTTTCACGGAGCCAATTGAGTGTGCGATTGTCGTTTAGCGCTTCTTCGCGATAACCAGGAAATGTTGCGCCAGCTGTCCAGGAACGTGAAGAGTTCTGGACGCCTTCTCGAAGGGCTCCATCAACGCTTCACACACCCTTGGCAAGAGGTTACCCGGCCGGGGCAGATAGCCGTAAGGTACCATCTCCTCGACAAGGAACCCCGACGCGGTCAGGAGCTCCTTGAACGTCGCCGCGCTCAGCGTGTGGCGAACTGTGCGTCCAAACAACCGATTGAGCAGCCGGGAGGCCATGCCGATGGGTGAAGTCGCATTCATGTGAACGTTGCACACAAGTCGCCCACCGTCCTTCAGATGCTCATTTATCGCCTTCAGCGCATCCCGCTTCAGTTGATCCTCGGCGTTCAGGAAGAAGCGAAATGCGGTTGTGACGTCGAAGGTCTCGCCGAGGGGCCGCGTTGTCATATCGATTTGAAGCAATCGCACATTGGGCGGAACTTGCGCGCAGTCGAGCATGGATTTGGAGACGTCGACGCCGACCACCTCGCCGAAGAGCCCGGCAGCAACGTTGGCGATGCGACCTGTTCCGCATGCGAAATCGAGGCAGTTTCGGCCGGCTCCGCCCATTGGGCGAAGAACGTCCAGGATCAAAGGTTTTTCGATTTTCTCCCAAAGCGCGCCATAATAGCCGGACTCGTGCGTTTTGTTGTATTGCGCGCCGTAGCCCGGCGCGCAATGGCTGGCCCTGTAGTCGTGCGACACCCTGTCGCCCTGCGTGTGGACCTGCTGGTTGGACGTCAGCTCCTGCCAAATTCCGGGCTCACCGGTCTGCGGCTTTGCCCACGGAACTCGCGATGCTGAAGGCGTACCGAAAGCGTAACTTGCCGACTGAGCCATGTGAGCCGTGTTCGTCGGCGGCGGCTTCACCCCATGCCTGGAATTGAGCCTCACCTGTCTCTCCCGTTCGGTTGTGTTCGACACCCTGATCGAACAAGTAGGCTCCCCACCCATTTTATCGGACTGCGACTGAGGCGGCCTATTGGATTGCCGCGCTTTGCAGATCACTGCTGAACCTGGCTTCGACAGTATCCCCCGGCATCACGATCGTGTCTTCGTCAGCCGACAGCTTGCGCCATTCATCGCCGACCTTGCGGACGATCGTGACCTGAGCCCGGATTGTTTCGCCGGCAATCGGCAATGGCTGGGCGGACGCACCGGTCGGTTGCAGCTTCTCGCTGGCGGCGTGGAGCCTGGCGGTGACATCGGCCAGCCGCGCGTTGGTCTCCTTCAGATCCGTCAGCAAGGCAATCCTCCTTTGATTGTCATTGCGTTCGTGCTGCCTGACATAGTCCTCCTGCTGGCGCCGCGCTCTCATGAGTTCGACCGAAGTTTGCAGCGCACCGCTCGACGACAGAAGCAAGGCGCGCCTGACATCGGCGAGCCGAGTGTTGGTCAGATTGCCTGCATCAAACGCCTTGGTTACTTTCGCCAGGTCTTCCTGATCCGCCTTCACGCTCTCGGCCTCGACCTGTTCGCGCTTCTGCAAAACCTCGATTTGGTCGGCCGCATCCTTCTCGCCCCTCTCAAGAAAAGCCTGCTCCTGCTGGAAATCGCTCAGCGCAATCTTCAGCCCCTCGGTTTCAGCCTGGGCGATCGCGGCTCCGACGCTGGGCGACAGAGGTGACCCCTGCGGCGTCTGCTTGTCGAAATCCGCCTGGCCCTGAAGTTCGGCGCGGACACGGGCGGCGTGAAAATAGTCTTTGGTGTAATCCCCCCAAAGTGTTTCGTAATCGCGCCTGAGATCAACCGGATCGGGGCCTGTTTGGCCCGCGCGTGACCGCAAAAGGCTGAAGCCGCCGGAGACGGCAAGCGCCTGCCGTACGGTCATGAGCGGACGGTAGGCCTGTTGTCCCGGGGTGAGCACGTCGCCCATCACGTAGATTGGACGATACTCCACGATGATGGCGGTCACGTCGTCTGGCTTGACGACAACCATCTGCTCCCGTCCATCGGCCAGACGCACGTGAAAGATCTTGGTCGGCAAAAGCGCTTGCATGCGCGTCTGCAATTGAGACGCCGTGAGGCCTGCGACCATGATCATCCCGGCTTCGGGAAGGGCGATATTGCCGTCCATCTGGACCACGGCGCGCTGGGCTCGATCCGGGATCGGCGCTATCCCTATCTCGACGGTATCGCCAGGCGACAGTTGATAGGGCTCGGCTTCGCCTGCGGCGGCCACCGATGTCAGGGACATCACCGCAACCGCGGCAAGAACGGTTCGTTTACTGAAGGCCATTTGCGACAATCTCCTTCTGGTTCGGCACCGGCTCCGAAGGCCATTCAACACGGGTAACGAAATCGTATACCGGGCCACCGGGCACACCCCAATTGCTCGACCAGATCACCTGCGAGCCGTCCGGCGAGGGCGAGGCATGCGTCTCGCTCCAGTAGTCGAAGTGGGCGTTCTGCGTTTCCACGATACGGCGGACCTCTCCGCTGCCGTCCGTGCGCACCGCAATGACCTGCTGCGCGTAAGGCGCCCAGTCCGGGTGCTGCGATACTTCGGCTGGCGTCCCGCCATAGCTCAGAAACACCCAGCCGGGCCTGTCCAGGGATCTGAGCGACGCATGCATGGCCTCGCCATATTTCATCAGCGACGTGACCTTGCCGTCGGCCAATCGGCGCTTGATCACCTGATATATGTCGGGATCCGATTTGCTGATCCCGACATATATTTCGCTGCCGTCGGCATCGACCGTCATGTCGCCGTGACCGGGCCGGTGGTGCTCCATCCACTTCTGTTGCAAGACGCCGTCGATGGAAAAGACGAAGGTCGGTTCATGGTCGTCCGACAATGCCTGTGAGCACACAATATTGATTCCGAGCGGAGAGATCGAGCAGGAGCCGGTGGTTCCCGGAAGCGCGGTAAGATCGATATCCGGGAATTTCCGCCGCTCCTTGAGGTCGTAGCCGAAGACCACCGCTTTGCCGTCATTGCGCGTTGCACGCACCGCAATGCGGTCGCCGTCGCGGCTCGGATTGCCTTTGTAAGGCCCGAACTGAAGTTTGCTGTAGGCTGCCGTGTCGAACACGACATCCTCATGATTTGTGCGTGGCGCCCAGGTCGAAATCCGCCGGCCAGCAACGCAGATCATCAGCTGGGGATCCCTTGGATGCCATTCGCATTCAGTTTCATTCGAGCGGTCGCGGTGGAACAATGGCACGTAGCTGTGCCCGTCGAGAAAGCACATGCCACCACAACCATTGACGATCACGAGAAGGCTCTGATCAGCATTCCAGGCCTGTGCACTCGAGTAACGGTGGGTGCAGTATTTCTTCCCGCAGACACCCGCGAGGCCGAGAATTCCGGGTTCGGTGATCCGTACGAAAGTCGCGCCGGACCAGGGATCCGTTGCTTGGCCAAGATAGTCCGGCAGGTTTTTCACCGTTTGCGATGCGCTGCTTTCGCGACCCCCGATCATATGAATAGTCGCGAACATGGCACCGGCAATCAGCAGCAGTGCCAACATGTGCCGGCGGAGCAGGGTCATGTCATGTAACCCATTTCGCGCCGTACCCGGCCTTCACTAAGGCGCGCGCGCCACCATGCGATCGTTCGCTCCAGCCCATCGCGCAGGCTGGTCTGCGCCTGCCACCCGGTCTCGCCTTCAAAACGCGAAGAATCGGCGAGCAAGGCGCGAACCTCCGAATTTTGCGGCCGCAAACGCCTTTCGTCACGATGGACCGGTTTCTTGGAACCGCTTAGTTCGAGGACAAGATCCAATACGTCGGAGATGGTCACTGCGCGTTGGCTGCCGGCATTGTAGGCGTGGCCGAATTCGAGCCCGGCCAGGCCCGCGGTCTGGAAGGCTGCCGCGGTGTCTTCGACAAAGGTCAGGTCACGGATCGGGCTCGTATCGCCTACCATGATCGCGGGGCAATTCGGATCGAGGGCCTGCCGGATGATGGTCGGCACGATGGCGCGCTCACTCTGGCGCGGACCATAGGTGTTGAAGGGCCGCATGATCACCACGGGGACATCGAACGACCTGGCGTAGGACTCCGCCATCATGTCGGCGCCGATCTTGGATGCCGAATAGGGCGACTGTCCCTGCAACGGATGCGTTTCGCTGATGGGCATGGTCTGGGCGGTTCCATAGACCTCGCTCGTGGAGGTATGCACCACCCGCTCCGTCTCCCATTGACGCGCCGCTTCAAGAACGTTCACCGTGCCCAGGATGTTGGTTTCCACATAGGACTGGGCAGCCGCGTAGGAATATGGGATCGCAATGAGCGCGGCCAGGTGAAACACGACGGCCTGACCGCGCACGATCCGGTTCAGGAAGGCGCTGTCGCGGACGTCACCGCGGACGAGCTTCAGCTGGCTGCGGATCTTGTCCGGCAAATCGTCCAGCCATCCATGGCTGTCGAAGGAATTGTAGAGCGCCAGAGCCGTGACATCCGCGCCGTTGCGGACGAGCGCCTCAGTGAGATGCGAACCGATAAATCCATCCGCGCCTGTCACCAGAACTTTCTTGCCATTGTAGCTCATGACTGCGCATTCCCTTGGCTGACTGGAGCGCTTTCCTTTTGGGGTTCATACGTCGATCGGCTGTGATGGAACCCAGCCGACAACCGCCAGGACGCCACGCGCCATCCACACGATGTCGGAGACGATGGTGCGCTGAGGATAATAGGAGAGGTCGAGTCTGGCCTTGGCGGGGAACATAACCTCCCGATAAAACAGGATCGGATCCGCGGATCGGGGGAAGAAATGCGCCTCGTGCCGGAAGAGAACCTGGGTTGGCCCAAGCAGGCCGGGCTTGTATTGCAGGACGGCCTCGAGGCCGCCGCGGAAACAATCGGCGAAAGCCATGCTCTCGGGTCGTGGCCCGACGATCGCCATCTCGCCTTTGAGGACGTTCCACAGCTGCGGCAGTTCGTCGAATTTTGTTGCCGCGAGGAACCGGCCCACCGTCGTCATACGGCTGTCGCCCACGACGGTCAGTGCAAGGCCTTGGGAATCGCAGTTCACACCGAACTTGCGAAATTTGTACATGCGGAAGGGTCGGCCACCAGCTCCCATGCGGGTCTGTGCGAACAAGATCGAGCCACCGCCTTCGAGCAGAAGCGCGCCGGCGATCAAAAGCATCAGCGGTGCAAATATGATGAGCGCGGCGCCCGCGACCACGAGATCGATCGAGCGTCTTGCCAAGCCGTGAGCGGTGCTTGAGACGAAGTGCCGGTGAAGGGAAAGGTCCAGTGCGCTCATGCCGCAGTTCCTGCTTGGGCGTCGCCGTTGAGTGCGCTTGCGAGTGCAGCCACAACCGCCTCGGCGACGGTCGAGGTGATCTGGGGGTGCAATGGGATTGTCAGTTCTCGCTGAGCAAAGTCCTCTGTACGCGGCAGAGTGATGCCGGGATAACGCTCGCGATAGAACGTCATTTGGTGCACCGGCGGATAGTGAATCGTGGTCTGTATCCCCTGCGTCCGCAATTCGTCGATCACGTCCTGCCGCCTTGCGTAGCGCGGCAGAAGGACCGGCATGATGTGGTGAGCCGACGTCCTGGGTTCGCTGAATGGAATGGTCACGGCCGGGCAATGCTCCGCGATGAGGCGTCGATACAGGACGGCCAGGATACGTCTGATCTCGTTCCACTCTTGCAGGTTCTGCAGCTGGACCAGCCCAATCGCCGCCCGCATCTCGTCCATGCGGTAGTTGAACCCGAGCATCGTGACATCATATTGCGGGGTACGGCTGTTCAGCCGCTGATGGGTCCCGCTGGTCATCCCGTGCCCGCGGGCCTGGCGGATTCTGTCTAGCAGATCGGAATCACGGGCGATCACGGCGCCCCCTTCCGCCGTTGTCATGTTCTTGTTGCCGTAGAAGCTGAAGGCGGCCGCAGTGCCGAACGTCCCCACTTCCCTCAGGCCGGGCGCATGTGCGGCGTCCTCGATGATATGGAGCCCTCGAACCCGGGCGAACCGCTGCCATTGTTCCCGATTGGCGAGATAGCCCGCGAAGTGAACGAGGATGACCGCCTTTGTGCGTGATGTGCACCGCGCTTCGGCTTCCGCGAGCGACATCAACGGCACGTCGACCGACTCGATATCGACGAAGACCGGAGTTGCCCCTACATAAAGCACCGCATTCGCGGTCGCCACGAAAGTCAGCGACGGGACAAGTACTTCGTCGCCAGGTCCTATTCCCAGTGCATGCAGGATGAGATGAAGCGCCGCGGTGCAGGAACCGACCGCCACGCAATCTCGCGCGCCATGCATATCGGCAAAGGCCAGTTCGAAAGCGCGCACCTGCTCACCCATGGTAAGCCAGCCGCTGTCAATCACCTTTGACAGGGCTGCCTTCTCCGGCACGCCTAGGATCGGGGCGCTTACCAAGAGCATGTTGACCTCCTAAAAATCCTTGTGGTGGGTTCGGCCTCTACATCCGGATTTTCATGCGGCCGCGGCCGCGACCTCGATCGAGGTCGACTGCTCTTCCCAGGCAATCGCCTGCGCATTCTGGAAGTCGTCGACGCGACCGATATCGAGCCAGAGACCGTCATGCTTGTACACGTGTACGGTCGTGCCGCCCTGCATCATCTGCAGCATCAGGTCATCGAACCCGAATGGGATGCCGGAAGGAATGAACCGCAGGACATCCGGGTTCATGCAGTAAATCCCCATGCTGACGAGGTGGGAAAGCGTCGGCTTTTCCCGGAAGAGCTGAACGGCATTGTCGACCTCGTCGATGACGCCGAAATCCATCTTGATGAGGCGGCAGGCCGTAGCGATCGTAACCGGATCCTTATGCATGCGGTGCGCCGCCACAAACCGGCTGAGGCTCAGGTCGGTAAGAACATCGCCGTTGAGCACGACAAAGGTGTCGTTCAGTTCATCCCTGATCAGAGAGAGAGGCCCAATGGTGCCCAATGGCTCCATTTCCTGCGTGTATTTGATCTTCAGATTCCATTGCGATCCGTCGCCGCAGACGCTGCGGATCAGGTGCCCGAGATACCCGGTCGTGATATAGACCTCCTCGATGCCGTTGCGCCGCAGCCACTTCAGAAGCAGCTCAAGAACGGGCCTGGCTCCTATCGGCATCAAGGGTTTCGGTAGGACCGAGGTGAAGGGCCGAAGGCGCGTACCCATCCCACCACATTGAATCACCGCTTTCATCCGATCCTCCTGATTTGCAGTTGCCTGTGTCCGGGCATTTCGTGTTCGAGCTCATTCGGACCTGGCATTCCGTCAAATCCGGCTCGACCCTCGGCGGCAATCCGAACATCATACTTGAAGGGTATGTGACAGCCGGGGCGGCTGTCGTCGTGCATTCGAATGGTACCGATCCAAAGCGTTTCCGGTATTAGATAATCGCGAGGTCAAGGACGGACCCAAGCATCTGGACCTGGCCATGAGACCAATGAAGCCGAACGAGTCCTGCGATCAAAAGGCAGCGATCCGCCAAGTGCCGGGACCGTCCCGTGCGCCCTCGGTGAAGGCAGGTGCCGCCATCAAAGCGCCCTGCCGCACACCGAACATTGGAGACGGGCACTCGATATCGCTCGGCAGGCAGGCACGGGACGCCAGGATTAAAAAAAATAACGACGGCTCTCACAAATTAGTACTATATTAGCCATGTGTGATGTGCGTGGGTTGGGACGCTGCGACCATCACAGTGATGTGATGACCAGCGGTTGGCTACGACTTTGGACTCACCGCGGTTCCGATCATCACAGAGGAATGGGAGGTTCCAGCGAGTATTCTCGTCTGGAACCGGGCAACGCGTTGGGGTAGTTCAATGTATCGGATCGTCATCGCCGACGATCACGGCTTGTATCGTCGCGGCCTTCGGCTGGCACTTTTGGCTGGAATTCCAAACGCCGAAATATTCGAGGCCGCGTGTTTCGATGCTGTGGTCAATCTTCTGGAGGAGCAGGCATCCATCGATCTTGCGATCCTCGACCTGAACATGCCTGGGCTGGTTAACCAGGAGGTGCTCAGCGACGTTCTCTCTGCGTATCCTCACACACGCTTTGCGATCGTTTCCGGGGACGATTCCCGCTCGGAGATCCTGACCGCTCTTTCGATCGGGCTTCACGGTTACATCGTCAAATCGCAGAAAGACGAAGAAGTCGTCTTGGCGGTAAATGAGATCCTTGCTGGCCGGATCTATGTACCATCACTCTTGTCTCGAACGTCTGCCGACCAGAGAGCGTATGCAGCCCTCCCCTCGGCGAAAAATCCAATCCGTCATCGCATGAGCTCAAGCGATCTTGGCAGACTGACATCGAGGCAAAGGGACGTCCTCAAGCTGATGGCGGAAGGGTACTCGAACAAGGAGATCGCCCGCAATCTGGACATTGCCGAAGCGACAACGAAAATCCATGCCGCTGCCATTCTGCGCGAGCTCGGGGTGCGAAACCGGACTGAAGCAGCCGTTTTGCTGCAAACGTGGATGTCGAGAAACGTGAACTGATGTTTGCCACCCGAAGCGGGAAGCGGTTCGGGCCGGCATGCATGGGATAGACTTGGGCGCGCCCGAAGAAACCGGCGCGCTTTCGGAGCGGCAAGAACTACAGCTCAATTTCCTTCCGCGATAACCGCAACGAATATCGCAGTCCATATTCCGATATTTCCAATTTCGGCGAATGCCCGACAAGCGGCGTGCCGTCCACGCCGATTATCATGGACCCGAACCCGTGGCGCACGACGTTTGAGTTCTTCCGACCTCCCGATTCCACCCAATCGAAAACCAGATCGTCCCCTGCGCCGTCGGATGCGAATTGCCACTTAACTCCGACCTTGCCTTGTGATTCACCCAACGCACCGTGTTTCACGGAGTTTGTCGTCAGTTCGTGGAGGATCATCGCAAAGCTCTCTGCGACGCCACTTGGCACTGTGAGTGAGGGGCCACTGACCGTTATGTCCCGTGTCTCCTTGAAGGGCTGCAACTCCTGAGCCACGAGATCGTGGAGCATCCCCGACAGGCTCTTATGACGAGACAGGATGAGATGCGTCGCTTCCAGCGTTCTGATCCGATCGATCAGCATCTCCTTGTATTTGGCAACGTCGTTCTCGGGAACATTGATCATTTTTACCAGGGCCGTGATCACCGGGAACAAATTGCTGAACCGATGGCGGTCTTCGAGCATGATGCGCTCGTGCTTCTTCACGGCGGCGCGAAGAAGCGTGGTCTGTCGACGTTCGGTCAGATCGGCCGCCACCCCGATGCGCATTGCGCGGTCGCCATGTTCTTCCTGCCGTCCGCGCAGAGCAACCCAGCGTATGTGCCCATCCATCCGCCGGACACGAATCTCGACGTCGTAGTTCACTGCCTGCGAGGGTTTTGCCGAGGCAGCCAATTTCGGCCAGTCTGCCGGATGGACCACAGCCGATAGTTCTTCCAAGGGGCGCACGGGCTTGGAGGGCAGGCCGAGAATGTCCCAGAACTTGCCGGAGCCCGCGACTGTCCCCTCCTTGATATCTATCCGCCACGTGCCCAGGCGTCCGGCAGACAGAGCGAGATCGAGCCATTCCTTCTGAGCCCGGAGGGCCTCGCGTGCGGCTCGTCGCTCGGAAATATCGTCGACCACCACGAACACGCTTTCGGTGGATGCCTCGTCAGGCCGCGACGAGGACAGGGCCAGACGGGCCCAGAATGCCTTGCCGTCCTTGCGCAAGACGCGAATATCGGCAGCGGACGACGCGGCGCCATTATCCAGATCCTTCAACAAGGCCCGCACGGCATCTCGATCGTCAGGAAGAACGAGTCCTTCCAGCTTCAGCTGGGCAAGTTCCTTTTCTCCATAGCCGGTCATCTCATAAAAACGTCTGTTCGATTGCAACAGTTCGCCACGTCGATTGGCATTTGCAAAACCCAAGGCAGCGCGCTCGAAGGCCCAACGATAGCGGCTCTCGGCTGCATCGATGGCAGCGAGCCTCGCCTCCGCAACCTCGAGCGCCCCGCGCAAATCCTGTCGCAGGCGATGGAACACGGATGCGATCAGGCCACCCGAGACCAGAAGGAAGATAGCGCTCGTCCAATCTTCAGCTGAGAGTTGGGCGTTGAGGACGCGCCGCATCCACAAGCCGGCGGCGGCCATGAGAAGCGTTGCCGCGATGGCAACCAACCGCCCTTCGAGGTACACGATAACAATAATTACGGGGATAAACGCAATAAACGTCGCACCCTGGCCGACATATATCGTACTTATCGCTTCGAGTATTATCGATCCTGCAAGCACCAATAGCGAAGCCACATGAGCCGACGGGGTGCTTGACACGTTCGATTTGAGCCAGCGCAGATACGAACCCATGCGCCCAGACTACAACCTTATGTCTAGCTCGTCGAGACTAGGCCGCTAGGGGGCAGCCTAATACCACTGCCCGATTGCCATGCCTTTGCCTGCGAATAGAATCAGGATCGGCAGGGCACTTCAGGAAGCCATATTCAAGGAACGCTGCGGAAAAACCTTCCGCAGATTTCTACGGTTGTGTCGAAATTAGAGTGGAAGGAGCGCATTCCCGCCAGCAGGCGGAATTTAAAGGCAAGTAAATCACGCAAAATTTACTTGGGTCGGTAGCAACTAGGGTTGGGGTAGAAGCGATGACACTGATCGAGAGGCGCAACGACACCGTTGCAGTCAGCCAATACATTGTATTGAAAGATACTCGTCACGCACGTCCGATACATCTTTCGGATCGGCCAGACGCCAGACCTGGCGGGCCGCAGCGACGGAGTTTGGAATCCATAACCGGCATGCTTGAACGCATCGGCTGCGGCTATCTTGTGCTGGACCGCGACAGGAAAGTAATCGAGTGGAATACAGCCGCGCAAGACACGCTTGAGCGGCAGGGCGAAGCGGCTGACACGGCCGTCGAGCTGTCCGCGGGGCTAAGGCGGCTGGTCGCGAATGTTCCGGTCCATTTCCAGCCGGGATCACTCTCATGGGTGGTGATCCGCAGCAGAGGCGACAGGCCTGTGATCCTGAATGAGGCGGGCGTCGTCACACCCGACGGGACAAGCATCGTCGCATTGCTGGACCGGGAGAACACATCGGCGGCCAACCCTCAGACCTTGCAAAAGATGTTCGGTTTGACCAGCGCGGAAACGCAGCTTGCATTGCGCCTGGCGCAAGGCGATGCACCGCTGGAGATTGCTCGCAGCTGGCATCTCAGCCGCACGACGATCCGCTCCCAGCTTGCCTCGCTGTTCGCCAAGACCGAAACAAGGCGTCAGGCCGAACTGGTTGCTCTTCTGGGGCGCATTTCGGTCCTGCCATGAAAGAGCGATTTCGGCGGGCGTCAGGACCCGTCGAATTCAGCAGACCGAGATATATTGCCATGGCAACGCGGCTGCAAATTCTGCGGCCGCGGTTGCGCAGATTGCAAAACTCGCGGTGCCATCTCCAGCCTGTCGACGCGCTATCGAACTCGGGCGGAGCGCGGAATCTCGTAATTGGAGTGACCTGCCATGGTCGAAACAAATTCGACGGTCCACAAGCTGCCTGATACCGCTCGTACGCGGTCGGACGGTGCTGTACTGAAACTTGCACGCGCGGGACCGATCGTCGTCACAGGCGCCGCTGGATTCATCGGGTTTCATGTCGCGTTGCGGCTTTTGCGGCGTGGCCTTGTCGTTATCGGCGTCGACAATTTTACGCCCTACTACGACGTCAGGCTAAAGGAGGCGCGATTTGCGCAGCTCTGTGCCGAGCCGAGGTTCACTCCGATGCGGATGGACATGGCGGACCAGGCGCAGGTGAAGGCGCTGTTTTCCGACTTCCAGCCATCGCACTTCGTGCACCTCGCCGCCCAGGCTGGGGTGCGTTATTCGCTCGCCGACCCGCATGCCTATGTGCAGTCGAATGTAGTCGCGTTTCTCAATGTTCTGGAGGGCTGCCGGCACGCCGGCGTCAGCCATCTCGTTTATGCCTCGTCGAGTTCCGTTTACGGCGCCAATCGAAGCATACCGTTTTCCGAGCACCATGGCGCCAGTCATCCGCTCAGCTTCTATGCCGCGACCAAAAGCGCAAACGAATGCATGGCGCATTCCTATAGCCACCTGTTCGGCTTGCCGGTGACAGGATTGCGCTTCTTCACCGTCTATGGTCCCTGGGGCAGGCCTGACATGGCAGTCTATACGTTCACCCATGCCATCGCCGAGGGGCGCACGATCGAGATTGCCAATGCCGGCCGCGTGTGGCGAGATTTCACCTATATCGACGACATCGTAGAGGGGGTGGTTCGCGTGCTCGCCGCGCCGCCTCGTCCGGATCCGGACTGGGACAGCCGCACGGCTGACCCCGCCACCAGTTCGGCGCCATATCGGATCTACAATATCGGCAATGACCGGCCCGAAGAAATCAACCGTCTGATCGCGATCATCGAAACTGCCCTTGGCCGCCGCGCCCTTCGCGTCAACGTGCCTTTACCTCCAGGTGACGTCCTGAAAACCCGCGCCGACGTCAGCGACCTCCGCCGCGCTGTCGGCTTCGCACCGGCGACGGCACTGGAGGACGGCGTGCAACGTTTCGTGGAATGGTACCGGGATTTCCATGCAAGCCCCGTCGGCCGAGAACGACATGCGTTCGTTCAGGCATAGGGCGAGACCACGGGAGGCCGGACGGCGGGCACACCGCCGGTTCGGTCACCCGACCTATGGCTGACGCGGCGCGCCTTCCCACCAACACTCCTTCAAACGACGCATACGGACCACAGGATGCAAAGGCCGCGTCGGCGGGCGCGATGGTGTCGGGGGGCGGGAGACCATCGATGCGTCTTTGGGGCCAGGCCGCCGACCTGCTCCTTCAACCATGTTGCAGGCACAGGGCTAGCGGTCGCAGGCCGATCGATACGCCGGCGCCGTCGTGAGGGACATCATCGATGGATAGGCCACCTCATTTGCCGGCCTTCAATAACCAGTTCCATTGTTGGCCGCCAATCGCGCTTGGCCTGATCGAGAGCAGGGCAGACACCAAGCCAGGCAGGATCTTCAGTCGCTTGCCGATATAGACGGCCATGGCAACGTTCCAGATGGCTAGGGCAAGCGCGACACCGACAGCCGCGCCAATTGGGCCGTATATCTCGACGCCCACGGCACAGGCTATGATGTTGGCGGCCGCACCGGCGATCATGGTCGTTGCCGCGGCCCACTCGTTTCCGGTCATCGCCAGCAGATTCTGCTGAGGCCCGCACAGCGCAACGAAAACATAGCCCAAAATGAGCACCCGCGCGATTGGCGCTCCCGCAGCAAAGCCCTCCCCGAAGAAGCTCAAGAACGGCTCGGCGATCATCATCATTGGGACGGCCACCGCGATGGCGCCGCCCGCAGACAGCAAGGTGGCCCGCGCGAACAGCTGCTGCAGGCCTTTATGATCGCCTCTGGCGTGCAGATCGGCCGCTGTTGGCGAAAACATGGTAGCGACAGCGATGCGGGAAAGCCCCACAAGCATCGCCACGTTCAACGCCAGGGCGAAAATACCGGCCTCACGGATATGATCGGTCCAGCCCAACACCAGCACGCCAGCACGACTGACGAAGACATCGAGGCCGGTAATGAGCATGAGCGGCGGGACGGCAAGCCACCATCCCCTCGGTTCGTAAGCGGGCTGAGCCTGCCGCAGGCCAGGTGGTTCAAACTTCCTGGCGGTGATGAACACCAGCCCAACAGTGATGGCGGAACTTGTCAGCACCGCCAGCATCACCTGCGGGGCGTGCACCACCCACAATCCGGACTCGGCCATGATCGCCACCAATACCAGCAGCAGCCCGTCTCGCACGATGCGCTCCGGCAACAATGCCGAAACGACGCCGCCGAAAGCACGCACAAGCGTAGCGCCAATGGCATAAGCGGTAATCAAGGGTACGGCCGCCATGCCAAGCATGGTGCTTATCTCAAGCCCTCTCTGCGTATGATCCGGTTGCGCCTGCTCTGAAAAGAAGAGGACCAAGGCAGCACCCGCCATCCCGAACAGCGTCGCCGCGAGCAGCGATCTCCGCAGGGCGAATTTTATCACCCCTCGCGCCAGATCGAGCCTGCCGTTGGCTCTATAGGCGGGCACAAAACGCAGCAGGGACACATTGAAACCAAGCGTTGCCAGATAGGCGAGCACGGAGGTCCAGGCCAGAACGTAGGCATAGATCCCGTAGTCGTGAGGCCCGATGAGGCGCGCAATGGCCAGCTGTGCAAGGCTGGTCAACCCGGCACCTCCGATGTAGATCAAGAGGGCGAAGACGCTCGCCCTCGCGAGCCGCGAGCCGACGTCCTTATTTCGCCGGGGTGTGGCTATTGGAAGAGCACCGGCGGGATGACCCGGAGACTTTCGAGACACGCGACTATCGATTGCCGCAGCATGCGCAAGTGGTGCGCTTTCTTTTTGGTTTCGATTTGCGAATCCTTTATCCATCCGTGAAAGCGCGGAAATGATTTGCTTCTCGACCTTACAAATACTTTTGAGCCCAGATTGACTGTCGGCGTTCTCGACGGAAACGACACTTCGGCCAGAAATCGCGAGAAGATCGTTTATCGATTCGAACACGCCAAAGGCGCTCATATTCACGTCCAAGTCGGCCTCGAAAATCCGCTCCGCCGGCGGCTCGTGCTCCATCCGATGTCGGAGGCGACTCTCCACGACCGCAGATGGCACCACCAGCCTGATGGTGAGATCGGCCGGCGGCGCGAGACTGAGTGCCTTTTCGAGCGCTTCGCGGTCGGTGCCCCCATTGAACATCGCCAGCGATCCAATCGCTTGAACGTATCCTTGATCGAATATGACAATTTCGGGCGATTGCTTCGCGGCGCTCCAGCAACGCGAAAGGTGCAAGATATATCGCCAGATCCGGGCGCGCCATATTCGTTTCTTCGGCGGTATCAACTTCACCATCGACACCGAACTTGAAATATCGTCCAGTCGCCCGATCGACGATAGAAATATTCCCGCAGTCGAGAATATCGCCGATGCTATTCTGGAAACGAACAGAACGATCCCAAGGTCGAAGCTTCCGGCCCTGGTGCTGGGCTGATAGCTGAGAGCGACCTTGGCGCGATAGCCTTTCCCGCGCAACTGCTCGGCGAGCGCATGCGCAAATGTTGTTTTGCCGGATCCTGGCGGTCCGAAAAATTCAATGATCATTCTGGGGCAGGCCCGATTGTTGGAACGCAGTTGGTTCCCTGTGGCATTTTTTTTGAAGAACGCAGACGACGGTCCTCATCAAACCCTCTCCAACAGCAGGTCGGCGTTGTCCTCGAGCCTGGAGCCGGCGTACCTCTTTAAATTCACTTGGGTGAGCACACTCCCGACCGGAACGGTGACGGATCCACCGGCACGGAGCGACTCCAGAACGCCACGGGCGATGCCGCGCCTCGTCTTGGCCCAGCGAACGGCAAAAAGCACTGCATCGGCCCAGCGCTTCAGGAGCCTGGTTTCGGGACCCCCGAGTCCCAGCGGCCCGTTGATGATGACAACGTCGTAGACCGAGAGCAGTTCTTCGGTGAACTGGGATTTGTCGACCGTGGACAGAAGCGTCAGCAGATCATCCGAAGGTGCTGGAGCGGCCATCAGATCGATGCCGATTTCTGGCATTCTCGTGATCGCATCCTGGAGCACGCAGCGTTCACTCACATAGTCCCCAAAGGAGTTGTGAGCCTTGATGGTTCCGAATTCGCCACGAAACTCGTTCGTCAGGCGCGCGTCCTTGCGGTCGAGGTCGAGGAAAAGCACCTTTCCTCCCAATCGCGTTGCCGCCAGCGCCAGGCTCCACGCCAACTCTGTCTTGCCATCGTCCAGGATGCTGGACGTCACGAGGACGATGTGCGGCGGTTGCCCCCTTCCCTGAGTTGGCGCCGCAGTGACCAGAAGGGATGTCGCCGCGCGACTGAACGGCGAGTTCTGCTGGCCCAGAACCAGATGCCGCAGTTGTCTGGCGTGGAGTCCCGAAACCTTAGGAACCAGTCCTACGCACGGGACCCCAAGCTCGGCTTCGGCTTCAGCTTCGCTGCGCAAGGTCTGGTTGAACATGTTACGGACCAGGACGAAGACCGCCGCCATCAGACCAAATACGATCATGCCGGGTGGAATCAGGAAAATTCTCGACAGGGTGCTGGGATTTGACGGCGGCCATGCCGTCGACAGGACCGCTACACCTGGCGAAGGAGCGGCGATGCGCCGTATCAGGTCCTGCTGCCGGCTAAGGAGCTCGTTGTAGTGCTGTGTCACGATGGTGACCTGCGGCTCAAGGGCACGCAAGCCGGAAAGCTGGCTCGCAGTGTCGGCCACGGCCGCGTCGAGCACCCTCTTGCGATCCTCGAGAGCCGTAACCTGGGTGCGGTAGACGTTTGCCTCGGCGGCGATGCGCGCGATGCCCTGCTCTATCTCACGGTTGATCGCTGTGCCCAGATCGCCGTCCGCAGCGGCACCCGACTGACGTGCCACGAGGTCGGCCAACACAGGCGATCCGATTTCTTCAGCGATGGCCGATACAGGGGCGCCCGCCTTTCGCAGGTCCTCGATATGGCGAAGGCGCGATTCCGAGGCGGAAAGATTGGCTTTCGACAAGAAAATCTGTCGGCCAAGTTCCGCTGTCTCATTGGCTGCGTTGTTGGCCGCGCTTTGATCAACGGCGCCATGCGTCAGCCGATACGTCTCCAGCCGATCGGTCGCGTCGACCAGGTCCCTTTGTACTTGCGGCAGGCTGGCGACCAACGATTCCAGTTCGCGCTGATCCGATGCACGCCGTTTCTGTACGAGATCCTCGATATACACCTGAGCGAATGTGTTCGCGACAAGCGCGGCACGCGCCGGGCTGGTATCGGTGAAGCCGATTGTGATGACGCGCGAGCGCAGCTCTTGTCCGACCCTCATTCCGCTCCGCAGCGTCTTCAGCGCGGCGGCATCCGCAGCCTCCGGATTTTCCACCGCCGGCTTATCCTTCGACCAGACCCGGCTCAGCAGATCGCTCACGAACGAGCCTGCGGTGGGCGGGACGGCACTGATGCCGCTTTTTCCGGCGGCGTCGGCTGCCTGCGGTTGACGCAGTGCCGTCAGAACTCGACGCAGGTGGGCTTGCGACGAGAGCATCGTCAAATGGTCATCGATGCTCGAATCCAGCGAGTCTTGAGCGGTCGCCGTAGCGTTCGAAGTGCCGGTGCTCGGGGCATCGATGATGATCTGGGTCGCCGCCTCGAACAGCACTGGACGAGCAAGGCCCGCGAGGCCGGCCAGTATGCCGCCCAGAAGGGCGACGGCAAGCAAGAGCCATTTTCCCGTCGCCAGGGTGACGACGAGCTGATGGAAGGGAGACGGCGGTTGCATGGGCTCGCGCGGCGGTCGTCTCATCCGCGGATTGGTGTCGAGCGTAGCGACGGCCATCTGCGTAGCACGCGGAAGCCTGGCGCGGCTGGCTATGGAACCTTCCATCTCAATCCCCTGTCAGTTCGATATCATAAGAAGGGCGCGATGCCGGCGCCGATGGCCGCATGGCTTCGTTGCGCCATGCCTGGAACATCAGCAGCGGCCACAAGTCACGAAAATGATCCTGGTTTCCATGCAGATGATCGCGCCAACATGCGTCGACCTTCGCACAGTCGATGACCCCGTCTCCGGACAGGCGTGTCGTGGCGATGATATCCGCTGCCCAATCGCGCAGGGGTCCTCTCAGCCAGGCTCCGACCGGAACGTCGAAACCCTGCTTGGGCCGATCGACCAGTCGGCGCGGCACATAGCGATCAAGGAGCTGGCGCAGTATCCATTTGCCCTTGCCACTCCGGACCTTGGCATCGGTTGGCAGGCGCCAGGCGAATTCTACGACGCGATGGTCCAGGATCGGGCATCGCCCCTCGAGGCTGTTGGCCATGGTGGCGCGATCGAGCTTCACGAGGATGTCGCCGGGGAGATAGCCGGTCATGTCGTCGAACAGCAGGCGTGACAGCAGGTCGTCGAACTGTGTCGCGCCGGCATTGGATGCCGCTGGCTTGTGATGAAGAAGTTTGTTGGTCGAAGATTCCGTCAGCCGCTGAAGCAGTTGGTCCTCATTTGCCGCTGCGAACAGGTGGGCGAGGCGGTTCAACCGGTCACCGCGCAATCCGTGCCGCACGTTCGCCGAAAGCGGCAGGCTGCCGAAAATGTCTTTCTGGGAGGCCTGGGCCAGTAATCCTGCCCCCGCCGCCAACATCCGCCGAATTGATGATGGCAGCTCGTGCTGCCTTCTGAGACGGGTTGCCAGGAAGTGTCGAGAATAGCCTGCGAAGCACTCGTCGCCGCCATCGCCCGACAGAGCTACGGTGACGTGTCGCCGGGCGAGGCGCGACACCAGCAGCGTCGGTATCTGCGACTCGTCGGCGAACGGCTCGTCCCAGATCCTCGGCAGTTCAGGAATGACCTCAAGCGCCGCGGCCGGTGAAAGATGAAGTTCCGTGTGATCGGTGCCCAGATGCCGTGCAACCGCGGCCGCATGAGGGGCCTCGTCGAACCCGCTCTCGCCGAACGCTATGGTGAACGTGCGAACGGGCTTCGGGGACTGCGCCTGCATCAGGGCGACGACCGTCGAGCTGTCAATTCCACCCGACAGAAAGGCGCCAAGCGGCACATCGGCAACCATTCGTTCTTTGACGGCGAGGCGAAGCAGGCTGTCGAGTTCGGTCGTAAGGTCCTCGTCGCTGCCGGCGATCGGATCCCGCTGCGCCTTGCAGGCGACATCGGCAAGCGACCACCAGCGGCGAATGCGATGCGCGAGCGAGCCGGCGCCACGGGCATTGGCGAAATCCTCCGCCGTCACCGACAGGACTGAACCGGGTGGCAGCTTGAACACGTCCTGCCAGATGCAACGGTCATCCGGCACCCACCCTTTCGAAAGCATCGTCGCCGCCGCATCGACATCGAGTTCCGGGGCGAATCCCGGGAAGCAGGTGATCGCCTTCAGCTCCGAGGCGAAGACAAGCGCTTCCCGTGTCGAGGCGACATAGAGCGGCTTTTTTCCCATTCGGTCGCGGGCGAGGTGGAGAATCCGGTTCTTCAGATCCCATAGCCCGAAAGCGAACATGCCGGCGAAGCGCGCAAGTGCCGCCTCGAGGCCCCAGCTCTCGATCGCGCACAGCATCACTTCCGTGTCGCTGGTGCCGCGGAAATGGTGGCCCGCCCCTTCCAGTTCGCGGCGCAGATCGCGAAAGTTGTATATTTCGCCATTGAAGGTAATGACATACCGGCCGCTCGCGGAGTGCATCGGCTGGCGACCCGCCTCCGACAGGTCGACGATGGCCAGACGCCGGTGCCCGAAGGCGATCCCGGCTTCACGGCTCATCCAAAGCGCCTCGCCATCGGGCCCGCGATGACGAAGGGCCGTCATCATCGGCCCGATCGCCCTGAGCGCGTTCGTATTGGCTGCATCGGGCGCCAAGAGAATTCCGGCGATCCCACACATTCTAATATCTCCTCTGGCGAGCGATCGCGGGGACCGCCTGCGGCGTTCCGGCGACAAGGCAGAGGGTCAGACAGAACCACACGATCGGATGGCGGATGATCAGGTGAGGAGCACTGAAGACAGCGATCGATGCCACGAGCGCCATGAGCGTGTCCTGTCTCGCACCCCAGGCGGACAAGGCGGCCGAGCCGAGGATCCACAGCAAGGCCAGGACCGAAATCAGGCCACCCTGAGTGTAGAGATCGAGGATCGTGCTATGGGCCTCGAAAGGCCGCGGCAGAAACTGCTGATCGACGACGGAGGGACGATCAAGGTGCGGGCCTGGTCCGAGACCCAGCGATCCGGATCTTGCTCCCTTGTCCAATGCCTCGTCCCAAAGCTGGAGGCGAAGTGCCGCGGTTTCCGCGGTTGCTTCCCCGCCCTTGTCCTTGGTGAGGCTCTTGGCGAAGTTTTCGGCGTTGGCGGCCTCGCTGAGGGCGTAAGGCGTGATGGAGACCGCCAATGGAAGGAATCCAATGGTGAACAGGAGGGCTAGTTGCCGTGAAAGGCTGATCTTGCCGCCGTCGCTAGTGAGCCATGCCCGAATCCTCAACCCAAGAAGGATCAGGCATGCCAGGATCGTCGTATAGAGATAGGTATCGCTCTTTGTCAGCCTTCCGACATAGAAGGTGAGGATCAGGCTGGACAGCCCGAGACATCTTCCCCATGGATTGCTGGTAGTTGTGGCAAGATGCAGGGCCAATGGACCGAGGAGCGCGCAGTAGAGCGCAAGCTGGTTCGGATTGTCAGACCAACCGCTGAAGCGGTCCCAGAACCAGGGGTGGACGCCAGACTGATGGATCCAGCCGAAACCAAGCCCCACCTGAACGACAAAGCCCGCATTCGCGATAGCGATCATCCACCAGGCGATGCGGCGTAAACGGGAAGCTGCGTTGGGTTCCGCGGCAGCCAGGCAGGTAACGCAGGCCAACAGCACATACGCCATCGTGTCATGCAACAACGGATCGAGGAACAGCGTCGTCGTCAGAAAGCCGATGATGGAACCCACGCCCAGGGCAAGCGTCAGGATCACCCAGAAACATGCAAGTTTGGTGAAGGCCGGCGTAACCTCAAGTCGGCCGCCGGCAAGGATGCGCGTGATCGACAGCAATATCCAGAGCGTGAGGGACAGTTCGCTGTAGCCGAACGGCAGCCCCGGGATGCTGAGCTGCACCGCGTAGGACATTGCGATGCCGAAGGCCAGGATCACATCACGGATCATTGCCGCGCCTCACCCAGTCGGGGGGCCCGCGCACCCTCTTCCCGCGAGATCACGGGCGCGGGCCGAGCAAGACTGCCGCGGTATTTGCCACCGAGGACAGTCTTGTACAGATCGCAATACTGGTCGACGACCCACGACAGCGAAAAGCGCTCCCGCACGAGGCCGACGGAACGGCTGCCCATGATCTTGCCACGGGCGCGGTCGGACAGAAGATCGATTATTCTGGACGCCAGGCCATCGGCATCGCGCGGCGCGACAAGATAGCCATTCCAGCCATCTTCAACCACGTCATTGCAGCCGGGCATTCTCGAGGCGACGATTGGCAACCCGGACAAACCCGCTTCCAGCAGGACGCGCGGAATACCCTCGCGATACTGTGTTGGAAACGCGAACAGATCCGCCATGCCAAGGAGAGCTGGAACGTCCCGCCTTGGCCCCAGGGCGACGACGTAAGGAGCATATTGCTCGATATCGGACCTACTGACCGCGAACGGACCTTCAGAGTCCTGCGGACCGACAAGCACGAAACGCGCATTGGGCCTCTCGGAGAGGACGCGGGGAACCGCCTTGATCAGGGTCGGAATCCCTTTCTGGCGAGTCAGCCGACCGACAAAGATTACGACTTCGGCCGATTGAAGCCCAAGCTCCTCGCGCATAGCGGCGGCCGAAGGGCCACGGTATCTTGCTGTCGAGAATGCATTCGGGTCGATTCCAGAACTCCGGATCAGTCGCCCTTTGCCGCGACCCGCCAGCCGATAGCGGTCGAAGAAGGCCTGATCGTCACGATTCTGAAAGACCGTCATGGCTGTCCAAAGCGACGCCAGTCCCTGAAGGCCACAAAAGACCGGACGCAGCGCCAGCGCCCGCGGTTCCCGTGATGAGAATGTCCAACCGAGCCCATTGATGGTGCGAATGACCGGAACCTGGCCGCGCACGGCCAGAGGCGTCAGGAGGTTGGGCTTGGTGTCGAAACTTTGAACAATGTCCGGACGCAGTTCGGACATCAATTTACGGATCGCGCTGACAGCGCCCCATTCTCCACCGCCGCTGGCAAAGCGGTCGAACCCAAACCGGCGATGCGGAATGCCGTGAGGTGAAAAGGCGTCTCCGGCATCGCTCGAGACGGCAGTGACACGAAAGCCCCGTTCACGCAGCGCCAGAAGGAACGGAATTCTAAGCCGGTGATCCTCGCCTCCTATGCAAACCAGATGCGGACTCATCCTGTCCCTCCTGGATGCCGGCAGAATCCCCATCGCGCAAAACCGCTGGCCCTGTGATCTGTTTTCACGGTCCGGCGTCATCGCCCCAGTACGCACAACACCCAGCCTCACGCTAGGAGCAGGCTTGCGCGTTGTCCTCGTCTGTTTGAATGAAGCAAGGAATTGGGCGATGCGGTGATGCAGCGCAAGCGCCGTCGGATCGATGAGTTGAGCGGGAACTCATTCGTTCTAACGATGCCAGGGCCGACATGGTCGCGTACGACACGGCAAAGCCAATCAGCAAAACAAGGGGGCTGTGTTGGAGACGTCGGGGTACCCGCGTTTAGAAAGCCGTTTTCCACGTGCCTTGCCCTCCGTTGGCGGACCGACAACGGATCAAGATGCTGCGACAGCTCGCAACAGCAGCCCTCCAGGCGGCTTCACATGGAAACAGGCCTCCACCCGCCCTCTGGATATGGACGGACCAACCACCCGTTTCTTCCCGCGGATGGGCGACGACTTCTCCGAAAAATCGGCGTTCTCGCACCTGGAGCGGGTTGTCGAAAAATACCCGGCCAAGATCGCGATCAGTGATGGCTCTACGTCCCTCAGCTTTTCGGAACTGCTCAACGCAGTCCAAAACCTGGCGGCAGCGATTGCCGGTTCAACTCCACCAGGCAAGGCGGTCGGGATTCTGATCGGAAATACCCTCTGGTATCCGGTGGCCATGCTCGCCGCCATGCGGGCCGGCAGGCCCGCCGTGCCATTGAACCCCCGGGATCCATTTCAGCGCCTCGCGGCAATTTCCACCAGCGCGCGGCTGGCAGCGATCATCAAGCCAGGGCCGGGCAAGCCGGCAGGCTGGCCGGATGCCCCCTCGCTTGAATGGATCGACGCGGCAAGTTGCACGGCCGCAACGCGGGATGGCAACCTATCGGCGTTGCCGCCCGAAGTGCCGGTCGATGCTCCGGCAATCGTTCTGTACACGTCAGGTAGCACCGGGGCGCCGAAAGGCGTCGTGAACAGCCAGCGGGCGATCCTCCAACGCGTTCAGCAATATGTGGATGCCTGCCACTTCGGCCCCGACGACGTCTTCATGCCGCTGACCGGGCCGGCGACGATCGCGGGATGCCGCGAGATGATGACCCCGATGCTGTGCGGCGCCACATTGTACCTCTCGGATATAGAGAGCGCCGGTATTCGCGCCGCCCGCGACAATTTCGAGAAGTGGCGGGTGACTGTCGTCTATCTCGTGCCGGCGCTGCTGCGTGTGTTGATGAATGGTTCCGCGCCCAACACATTCTCTTCCTTGCGGATCGTGCGGGTCGGCGGAGAAAAGATTATATGGTCCGATATCGACCGGCTGCGCGGCAGCGTTCCCGAGTCCTGCCTTGTCCAGATCAGCTATTCGTCCACGGAAACGACCGGCACGCAATGGTTCCTGCCGAGGGGCTACCAGGAACGCGGCGCAACGGTCCCGGTTGGCTTCGTGCTACCCGGCATCGAATACGCCATCGTGGATGAGAACGCATGCGAGGTCGCCCCGGGCGATGAAGGAGAGTTGCTGATCAGAAGCAACTACACCACGCTTGGTTACTGGGCGGATGGGGAAAACGTCCCTCTTCAGGCGAACTCCGGCAACCCCCTGCTTCGCACCTTCGCAACCGGTGATCTGGTCAAGGTCGACGACACCGGAATGATGTGGATCGTCGGACGAAAGGGACGCCAGATCAAAATCAACGGAAGGCGGGTCGAACCTGCCGAACTGGAACTCGTCCTGCGCCGGGCGCCTCAGGTGGATGATGCCGTTGCGGTGGTGACGGACGCGAACGAACTGGTGGCCTTTGCCGTCCCGGCCAGACTTGGCGGAAGTGACTTCATTGCTGAATTGCGCGACCTGATCAGGACGGCCCTGCCGCCCGCTGTTCACCCGACGCGCCTGCACAGTGTTGCCGAGATACCGCGGCTCAAAGGCGGCAAAGTCGACCGTGTCAAGCTACGGGAACTGGATCGCGCACTGAACGCGCAAGACGCCCAGAGCACGCCCATGGCCCGGCAAGCGGCAAACCCGCTTGATGTCGAAGGCACCGCGGCGGCCGTATGGGAGAGGATTCTCCCGGGCAAAAGGGCAGCCGGCAGCCGCTGGGATGATGCCGGCGGCGATTCATTGAAATTGCTGCAATTCGTCATGGAGCTGGAGACGGCTCTGGGGCGGGAACTCAACCTGGACGCGTTCACGGTCGGGATGAGTTTTGCCGATGTCGTCCGGGCAGCGTCTCCAGGGCAAGACACAAGCAGCTCGCTTGTCGAGGCTTGCGACCCGAGACCCGTCTTGTTCATTGTGCCCGGATCGATAGGCTACGGTCCAAGCCTGGCGGCCTTCGGTGCGGAGATGGGTAATGTCGCCAGGGTTGTTGCCGTACGCTACGGGGATCTGAACGATCTGCTGAAGGGACATGGCACGATACCGCGGATGGTGGATGCGGTTGTCGACCAGATCAGCCAGGCCCAGCCCGATGGCAATGTGAAGCTGATCGGTTATTCGCTTGGCGGCGGCGTCGCCTTCGAGGTTGCCGCCAAACTTGTTGCCGCCGGTCGGTCGGTCACGTTCCTGGGAATCCTCGACACCAATATCGGGCCTGGACAGCACAACTATCGTGAAAGACTCGCACGCACCGCCCAGCGCATCCGCACGCATCGAGTGACGGTGGATCGCATGATTTTGCGGGCTCTGGCAAAATTGTTTGCCCAATTTGGCGCCGAGGCTGCGCTTGCGAGGGGCATCGACTGGCTGCAATGGAGGCGCTTCGCGAGAACACGATTCATCTTGCGCCTTGAGCTTGAAGAAGTCCTGCGGATGCGTGCATTTGGCCAGTGGCTCGCGCAACCGAAGCCCACATTGCCGATTACCGCCACCGTGTTCCGATGCAGGCGCACAGGCGTTCCGTCCGACCTTGGCTGGAGTGCTTTCGTCACCGGCCTAAACATAGTTCCGATCGTCGGCGGGCACCTGGACATGCTCGTTGAACCCTATCTCAGCCACAACCGTCCGCTAATAGAAAGAGCCCTTGTGGTGAGCGGCGCATAGTGGGTGATTCGCACACCCGCAGGCTGAATCGAGACAGGATGCCCATGTATCTTGCTGACGCATCCACAACAAATCCGCTGGCACTGCCGCCGTGGCGAGAACAGCCTGGTCCTGCGTCGCCGCGCTGAAATATCCCTAAACAATCAACAAGTACCAGGCCCAGGGCAGCCTTCCCATCGCATAGGCTCTCCTTGCCATGATCAACGATTCTATCAATGGGCGCCGGTATTTGATTTGGCCCTAATATATCCTTTCCAATAGGCAGGCACGGGGCACCACCGAATTGGACGAAGGATATCTGTATGACAACCCTCCACTATGCCTCGGGTGGATCGGCCTCCGAGGTCGCAACCGCCGGGTTCAATCTTGTCGACGTTTCATCCGTGGACGAACTCAACGCCTTGCCGGCTGGCACGAAAGGTCTGGTCTGGCTCGATGAAGCCAATGGCGCAACCTCGTCTTTCATTG
>NZ_NSFW01000033.1:0-30119 GCF_002294905.1 Mesorhizobium sp. WSM4308
CTGTGGCACCGGTCGAACCGGTGGCACCTGTCGAGCCCGTTGCTCCGGTCGAGCCAGTCGAACCCGTGGCACCAGTCGAACCTGTTGCGCCGGTCGAGCCCGTGGCACCGGTCGAGCCGGTCGCACCGGTCGAACCCGTGGCACCAGTCGAGCCAGTCGTACCGGTCGAACCCGTGGCACCAGTCGAGCCTGTCGCACCGGTCGAGCCAGTTGCACCAGTCGAGCCCGTGGCACCGGTCGAGCCAGTCGCACCGGTGGTACCTGTCGAGCCTGTCGCACCAGTCGAGCCAGTCGTACCGGTCGAACCGGTCGAACCGGTGGCACCAGTCGAGCCTGTCGCACCGGTCGCACCGGTCGTGCCAGTCGCACCGGTCGAACCGGTGGCACCTGTCGAGCCTGTCGCACCGGTCGAACCGGTGGCACCTGTCGAGCCCGTGGCACCAGTCGAGCCAGTTGCACCAGTCGAGCCAGTCGCACCGCTCGAGCCTGTGGCACCGGTCGAACCGGTGGCACCTGTCGAGCCCGTTGCTCCGGTCGAGCCAGTCGAACCCGTGGCACCAGTCGAACCTGTTGCGCCGGTCGAGCCCGTGGCACCGGTCGAGCCGGTCGCACCGGTCGAACCCGTGGCACCAGTCGAGCCAGTCGTACCGGTCGAACCCGTGGCACCAGTCGAGCCTGTCGCACCGGTCGAGCCAGTCGAGCCCGTGGCACCGGTCGAGCCAGTCGCACCGGTGGTACCTGTCGAACCCGTGGCACCAGTCGAGCCAGTCGTACCGGTCGAACCGGTCGAACCGGTGGCACCAGTCGAGCCTGTCGCACCGGTCGAGCCAGTTGCACCAGTCGCTCCGGTATCGCCAGTGGCACCCGTTGCACCAGTCGCTCCGGTATCACCAGTTGCACCCGTGGCTCCGGTTGCGCCGGTGTCGCCAGTTGCCCCGGTCGCACCAGTCGCTCCGGTATCACCAGTTGCACCCGTGGCTCCGGTCGCTCCGGTATCGCCAGTGGCACCCGTGGCTCCGGTTGCGCCGGTGTCGCCAGTTGCCCCGGTCGCACCAGTCGAGCCAGTTGCACCAGTCGAGCCAGTCGCACCGGTCGAGCCTGTGGCGCCAGACGAACCCGTGGCACCCGTGGCGCCGGTCGATCCAGTTGCCCCAGTCGATCCAGTCGCACCGGTCGAGCCAGTCGCACCGGTCGAGCCTGTTGCGCCAGTGGAGCCCGTTGCACCACTCGCTCCGGTCGCGCCGGTCGAACCTGTGGCGCCAGACGAACCCGTGGCACCCGTATCGCCAGTCGCCCCCGTGGCTCCTGTTGCACCGCTCGCTCCGGTTGCACCGGTAGAGCCTGTCGCACCAGTCGAGCCGGTGCCACCTGAAGCACCCGTTGCGCCAGTCGCACCTGTTGAGCCCGTGGCGCCGGTCGAACCCGTCACTCCAGTTGCCCCCGTGGCACCTGTCGCACCGGTAGCACCCGTGGCTCCGGTCGGGCCTGCAGGGCCTGTTGCACCCACGGCACCACTACTCGCGATGGTCAATTGGCCATTTTTAAAGTGATCGCCGTCGTTGCCTGCGGCGCCGATATTGTTGATGGTCTCGGTAAAGAAAGTATAAGTTTGAGGATTAGTGGCGGGGACGGTAGGGGAAAGCGTGCCGTATAGGCGAAATCCCGAATCGTAGATAAGATATGTGTGAGTAATATCAGGGACTGTTATAGTTATCGCAAAATTTGGAGCGGCGACATTAGCTGAGGACGGAAGAACAAAGCTGCCAACAACCGAGTCGTCTGTAGTAGCCGGTGTATTCTGTGTGTCAATAAGGTAATATGTATTAATGCTTTTACTGCTGCCCGCATCTACAGTGCCGGTAAGCGTCAGGTCGCCCGCTTCAAGTACCCCGGCGTAATTCGCCACGCCAACTGGAGTGATTGGCGGCAGAGGGGAGGATTCGGAAAGTTCCCAGGCGCCGCCCAGGGCGGCTGCGCCAACCAGCGACCGGGATGCACGGACGTCCGCGCCGACCGCCCGTTCCAAAGCCCCTATGAAGGTCTCGCCTGCATTCCCTGATGCCGTCTCGCAGCTCCACAGCCGCAGCTCGCCGTCCGCTGCAAGCGCCCTGCCGATTGCGGCAAGATCCCCAGCATCTTCCTTCATTGTGGCGGCCGACCACTCTCCTGCAGCAAAGCTAACCCGGCCAGGCGCGCCATGAGCGATGACGTGGACCGAGTCGAGCCCTTCGTGCCCTGACAACGCGGCGGCGATTTGCTGTGCCGCCGGTCGGCGGCCGTCCAGCACTATTGCTTGGACTTCGGCCCTCAGATTGGCGAGAACCGTGTTGAGATCGGAGACTGAAGGATCGACAAAGAGAATTTCAGAGGCACGGGCCATGACTGGCTCCTGTTGGCTTTGAACTCAATCCTAGGGAAAAACCGCCCGACGCTAGGCCGGCGTGCGGTCGCGACAACGACAAGGAGATTGGACGGTCATCTTCCGGATAGACCGACGGCGCCGTCGGGTCGTTGGACAGAAGGGCTCTCTACGCGGAGAAAGCTGCAGGCCTGGAAATTCCCGCCATCGTCAAACGTACCAATCGCAAATGAGCCGGCTGCGGCCGGAACCTTGACGGTGACAGCGACAGCGAGGCTTCGCTTGACGGCCTTGGGCAGGATGACCTGACCGACGATGGCGCTCTTAGCCGTGTCCAGGATGAAATAAGGCACATTTTCGGTCGTGTCGCCGATGGGCAAGGCGCCTCTAACGGTAACTTCCATGACTGCAAACCCTGTTATATAGCTCATGATACTCTCCGTGGTCAGCGGACGAATGCGCCGCTGCGTTTTTCTGTCGTCACTCTCAATTTTCAATCGCCGCCGATCGGCTGCGCCAGCAAGGTCGGCGCGATCGAGCGGGCGGATAGTCTCTGTCGGGTTGGCGGCGTCGTGGCATCGAACGGCGCCGCATCGTGGGGCGGATCAGCGAAGCGTGGACGACCCCGCCGTGAGCCGCCCGCAACTGCCATGAAGGGATTGCCGCCGATGTCCAAAGCATCGGTTGCAGCGTCTGGCCGATCGTTTCCAGCGCTTGTCTGCAAATGGATCTGCGCCGTCCGAAACGGGGTGCTGTACCATGGCACCGCCGGTCGGCAGGCGATGTCATCCCACCCACTACGCAATCCCTCCAGGCTACGCCGAAGGCTCGGCGTCGGCTCGTCAGGAAACTCCGGGATTGGAAAGCCGTCGTCCTTCAAATGAATGACGTTGAACGACAAGTGATCTGCGACAATCGAGGTCGCCACCGCCGGGTCCGCGCCGAGTTCGCGTACGCGGCCGATGGCGAAGCCGGTCTGGTTTAGGGCGGGTTCAGGCTGAATGCCGGTTGCGTCCAGCGCGGCGGGGTCAGCCTCGCGCGCATATTGGTGCTCACCGAACTCCGGGCGATCGGCCGGCTGATGGTTTTGCGGCCAGCCGAACCGAGGCTGTGCACCCCTCCCGTGCGCACGTGGCAAGACTCGACCCAACACCCACTCCCATCAACGATGGCGCCGATGCCTCGGCGACAATTCTTAAGGGAATGGGAAGCCGTCCGCCTCCAAACCAAGGGGGGACATGGTCGCGACATATAACTGGCGTGCCCGGTGGACGCGCCTTCCAATCCGCGAAACGTCCTTGATAACCCAGACCCTTCTAACTCAACTCCCAAGAAAGAGTTTCGCAGACATTCCGGCATTCGGCCGTCCAAACTGCGAGGGCCCCTCAACACCGCGGTTTAGTAGATTCGAAAATTAGCAAATTGTAAACTATAAATTAAGCAACTACTAAATTAGCTCGAACGAGGTAGTGCCGCTTTGGCAATTGCAGGGGAGATGGCTTGGAGAATCGTTATGACAATCAGATGTTTAATAGGACCACTTGCAATCCTGCCTGCTTTAGATAGCAATTGAAGGTCTCCATCTTCCATGCAAATTATCGACGATGGCGCAGCCAGACGGGTTGGCAATGTCTCAGCGGATGCTGGTGCCTCGGCCTTGACGGCAGCCTGCAAATGGCGGCGAAATACAGAACCTACCGGTCAGACCGGACGGAGCGGTGAATGCCGGCGGTTGCAGTTCAAGCAGCCTCCTTTCACGGTCGCCGTTGCCGCCCGCTGGCCCGACGGCTGGCTGCTAACCACTGTGGACAAGGTTAAGCGCGGTTTCCTGAGAACGACCTATAGGATCCATGAGAAGGAGTGATCGGATCTTTGAAATAGAAGCTGTTGCGCAGCCGGACTGGCAAGTGGACAGCTACAGCGGGCGAAGGCATGAGCGGTCCAGGCTCGGCGAATCCGCATCGAAACGGATCCGGCAAGCGCGGCGACACGCGAACCGTCCCTATCGCCGACAGTCACATTGAAGGCCGATGGATCGCGAATGACAAACGGCAAGCGGCTCTGCCTCAACATGATCGTCAAGAACGAGATGGCGAACCTTCAACGCTGTCTCGGTGCGGTTGTCGACCACATCGACTGCTGGGTCATCGGCGATACCGGCTCGACCGACGGGACCCAGGATTTCATCAAATCGTTTTTCGCTGCTCGCAACCTGCCGGGCGAGTTGCACGAATTCCCATTCCACAATTTCGAGCAGGCGCGCAACGCAGCGCTCGATCACGCCTATGCCTCGCCGCTTGCCTATGACTATCTGCTGTTTGACGACGCCGACATGGAGCTGATGGTCGAGGACGCGGGCTTCCGATCGCGGCTCGACAGTGCGGGCTATCGGCTGCTGCAGCGGTCGGATTCCGGCTTGGCCTATTGGAACACGCGCCTGGTCAGGCGCGACGCCGGCGCGCGCTATTACGGTGTGACCCACGAATATCTCGATGTGCCTGGGGGCGTGCAGGAGCTGCGCGGTGCCTGGTACAAGGACCACGCCAGCGGATCGAACCGCGTCGACAAATTCGAACGTGATGCGAAGCTTCTGCTGGAAGCCCTCGAAAAGGATCCGGAAAATCAGCGCTACTGGTTCTACCTGGCGCAATCCTATCGCGATGCCGGCCGGACCGCGGAGGCCGCGGTGGCCTACGCCAAACGCGCCGCCATGGGCGGCTGGGACGAGGAGGCGTGGAACGCCCGCCTTCAGGGGGCTCGCTGCCTGCGCAAACTCGGCGACGAGCCCGGCTTCATTGAGCAGGCCCTTGCCGCCTTTAATCAACGGCCGCAACGAGCCGAGCCGCTCTATGACCTGGCCCGGTTCTACCGCGACAAAGGGATGAACCACGCCAGCGCCCTGTTTTCTGAAGCGGGGCTGGCGATCAAGCGGCCGGAACAGGACATCCTGTTTATCGAGGACTACATCTACACGACAGGCATGGTGGAAGAGTTTGCGATAGCGGCAAACTACGCGCGCGACCCCGTGCGCAAGGACCGTGGTTTCGCGGCATGCAACTGGCTGGCGCTGAACCGGACAATCGACGATGGCCCGAGGGAGTTGGCGTGGTCCAACCTGTTCTTCTATGTGCAGCCCGCCAAGACAATGATGCCGTCCTTTAGCGCGCGTCCGGTCGGCTTTACGGCGCCCGATGGCTATCGGTCGTCAAACCAGTCGGTGGCTCGATTGGGCGACCTGATCGTGCTTTTGCAGCGAACGGTGAATTACACGCTGGCCGAAGACAACCTGCAATACGACACGCCGGGTGGAGTGCCGGTTCACACGCGCAATTTCCTTCTCCGATTAAGTGATGAGCTCGCCATTCAGTCCGCAAGCGAGGTTTTGCCGCCGGCCGATATGCCGGAACCCGCTAACGACCGTGTTCTCGGATTTGAGGACATGCGCCTGTTCGCTTGGCGCGATGCGCTATGGGGCGTCTCGTGCGTGCGCGAATTGACGGAGGAGGGCTGGTGCGAGCAGATCGTCGCGCGCATTGATGAGGACGCTTCCTGCCGGCTCACCGACTGGCGCGTACTCCGCCCGGCGGGGCCGCGGCTGCACCAGAAGAACTGGATGCCGCAAGTCAAGCCAGGCACGGTGGGGGGAGGGGCAGAGGCGTTGCAATTCATCTACCTTTGCGATCCCACCCGGACCGTGGACGAGCGGGGCTCGACTCTCAGCGAGACTCCTCCCGCAATTGCAGCGAAGAGTTTCAGGGGTGGAACACAGCTGATCGCATTTGCCGGCGGGTGGCTTGCATTGATTCATGAAGTCCAGTGGCGGGCCGCCGAGAAGCGGCGTTACTACCTGCATCGGTTCGTCTGGTTCGATGAAGCCAACACCTTGCGAAAAGTAAGCCGGCCGTTCTTCTTCGACAAAAAGGGCGTCGAATTTGCTGCCGGTCTGGCGTGGCACCCTGACGAAAGGCGTTTGGTGATTTCCTACAGCGTCACCGACAGCGAGTCCTGGATCGCGACCGTCGACGAGGCGGAGGTTAGGTCGATGTTAGAAGACGTGGATAGCCTGCCATCAGGTGCGGCCGGCACGGCGTCCAGGGTGACGCTGGTCTCGGGGCATGGCGCTGCGCCAACCAAAGCAGGGATCAAGCCTGACTGTGCTGACAACGGAGCCATGGGCGATGCAAGCCAGGCGCCGTCGGAAGGCAAGGACCTCGGCCCTGGCGGCATGAAGTCGGCAGACGACATCTTCCATGAGCTCGCGCCGTTCCTGCGCGACGTCGATTCTCCCCCGGAACGGCGGCAACGATCGCGCCAGTTCGACGCGCGGATTTCCCGCTTCCTTGGCAGCGACGGTACCGCGCTTCCGCAGATCAACTGCTTCTACCAGGTGATGTCCGACAAGGCCGAGCATCGTACTTTGATCGCGGCCACGACGTCGATGCGGGCAGTGGGCCATCCGGTGCGGGTGTGGAGCTACGCACCGGAGAAGCTCGAATTCCTCGTCCCGCACGGGGTCGAACTCCGCAATGCCGACGACGTCATGCCGCGAGCCTTGTTCGAGCGGATCGTCGCCGGCTCCGAGATCAGGTATTTCAGCGATATCTTCCGCTACGCCCTGCTCTACGAGCATGGCGGGCTCTGGATGGATTCCGACGTCATCCTGCTGCGACCGTTCCCCTTTCGCGGGGATCATTTCTTCAACCTGCAGTGGCGCGGATCGCACAAAGGTCACTTCATCTGCGGCAATGTTATCTATGCCCGGCCTTACAGCAGTCATCTGAGGGCGCTGTACGAATTGTCGATCGAACGTTTTCACGAAGCACGCGGCAAGGAATTCGGAGACATCGGCCCCAAGCTTTTGTCCGACTACATTGCCTCCGACGCGGGAGCCGCGCTGCAGGAATGGGTGTTCAGCCCGATGTTCTTCAACACGATCGACTGGAATGAAATCGACCGCTTCGAAAAGCCGATAGCGGAACTGGCCGACTATCTGAACGATGAGCGGGTGTTCGGCGTCCATCTGTGGACGGCGCGCAATGAGGCCCGGCTGGGCGGCGAAGGGGCGCCGCTGATCTCGTCCCTGATGGATCCCCTCGCCGGATTTTCCTCGCTAACGAAGCTTGCCGACCAATTTCCGACCGACAAGAATCGACACACAGGCAACCGGCACAGCTATGCTCGCGTCTATGATCAGTTGCTGTCGAGCCACCGGCTTGCGGTGCGGCGTATTATGGAGATCGTACAGCACCGCGGTGCGGCGATCGACGATCGGGCCACACCAGCATCGGTGGGCCTTTGGCAAAAGTACTTTCCGTTTAGCCAAGTGATCGGCGTAGACCTCAACGATCTTTCCCATCTGAACAATGATAGGTTCAGGTCGTTTGTCGGCGATCAGTCCAGGGCGGAGGACCTGCGCAAAATCGCCGCGAAACTCGAGCCTGCGTCACTTGACGTGGTGATCGACGACGGCAGCCACGCGTCCTTTGGGGAACAGCTTACGCTTCGCGAATTCTTTTCCTTGCTTAAACCGAGTGGCTGGTACTTCATCGAAGACCTCGACTGGCAGCCGCCCGGTGAAGACGCGAGCAAGATCACGCTGACCAAGACCCTGCTGCGTGAGATCAAGGAGCAGGGCAGCGCGCGTTCGGTCGATCCGCTGGGGGTGAGCGCGCTTGCCGGTCAGTTCGCCGAAATCCTGTTCTTCGACAGCCACTACGAGTTGAATCGCGCCAAGCTGATGGGTGGTCTCGTAGCCATACGCAAGTGCGCGGGAACTGGGGATACTCGGTAACAATCTGAGCGAGAACCGTCGGTTCAATGTTTGAGAATTCGAACGAAATTCAGCTGTTGTCGGTCCCGAGCGACCCGAGGCGATATCTCGTCCTGATACGTGCCGGATCGAAGCGTCGCCCTTCCTTTTTTTCCGAGACTCCGCAAGGGGAGCGCCAGTACGACCTCGCGATAAATTACTACGCCACGCCACACCCGGACGATATTCTTCGAAATCGGGCCGAAATTGTTTTTGCGGGCGGCCGATCAAAAATGCACGGAGCTAAACGGTTCTTCGAGGCTACAGACCTTCATAACGTCTATGAGGGGGCTTTATTTCTTGATGACGATATAGAACTTCTTTTCAATCCAGATGCCTTTTTTGCAATTTGCGAAGAATATTCGCTTGATCTTGCTCAACCCGCCTTGACCCCGGATTGCATCGACGCGATGGGGCTGACACGCCAGCATCCCGGCCTCAAGCTGCGGACCACCAATTGGGTCGAGGTCATGGCCCCGTTCTTCCGGCGCGCGTTCCTGCAGGAGATGCTCCATTCCTTTGACCTATCGATCTCAGGATGGGGACTGGATCTATATTGGGGTCATCACCTCGCGGACCGCTGGACAGCGGGCATCGTCGATGAATTTCTGATGCGGCATACCCAAGTAAGCAATCACGAGACGGGTGCATTTTACTCGTATCTTCGCTCGATCGGTGTTGATCCTTATGAAGAGATGAAGTCAATTCTTACCATGATCGATACCAATCCATACATCGCCAGGCCGATACGTTTCATCTACCGAACATACTCCTTTCGCGCATAGATCCTATGGAAGGTTTCTGGTGAAAGTCGCCGTCTACACCATAGCGTTGAATGAGGCCGCAAACGTGGAGCGCTGGGCCAACTCGGCCGTCGACGCCGATTATCGCATTGTCGCTGACACCGGCAGTACCGATGACACGGTGGCGCGGCTGACCGCTGCCGGCGTTACCGTGCACCGGATAGCGGTCCGCCCGTGGCGTTTCGACGATGCCCGCAACGCAGCCATGGCGCTAATCCCGGCCGACGTCGATGTCTGCTGTACAATGGACATGGATCGATTTCTCGAGCCCGGCTGGCGGCCGAAGCTTGAGGCGGCCTGGACGCCCGAGACGACAGCCCTTTATTGCCAGACGGTCTACAGATCGAGTGTCGATGACCCTACGCCGCTGCGAAGCTGGCCGGCGAAGAATTTTCACCATCGCTGGGGATATCGTTTCAAGCGGCCAGTGCATGAGGCCTTGTTTTTCACCGGCGATCGAGAGGTCACCACGAACAGCAACGACATTGTCATGTTCGAAGTGCAGGACCTCACCAAGCCAACAAGGAGCAGCTACCTGCCACTGATGGAGGTTGCGCACAAGGAAGATCCCGACGACGCGCAGATCTGCTTCTGGCTCGGGCGGGACTTGATGTGGACCAACCAACAAGAGCGGGCCGTTCAACTGCTTGAGCGCTACCTTGAATTGCCGACAAGCAAGTGGGCGGAAGAACGATCCGAGGCGATGCGTTATATCGCACGCATGCGGCCAGAGCAGAAATTGTCCTGGCTGGACAAGGCCAGGATGGAAGCACCGCACCGGCGCGAGATCTGGCTTGACCTGGCCGAAGAGTTTCATGGCAAGGCCGACTGGTTGAATCTCTTCTGGGCCAGCACCAATGGGATCGAGAAGACCTACCGCACAGGTAGTTACCTTGACGACGCGAACTGCTGGGGGTTTCGGCTGTACGACCTTGGCGCCATCGCGGCCTGGCGCCTCAATGTCATGGACCGTGCCGTGGAATGGGGACAAAGGGCGCTGAACTTGGACCCGGAGAACAACAGGTTGAAAAATAACCTGCGACACTTCTGTCAGTTGAAGAATATTGCGCAAGGTGGTGCAACTGTTAAACAGTTTTGATGTGGGGTTCGAAAATCCGTCAGTAAGTATGGCGGGACAGGGACTACGGAGGTGTGGCGCGATGATGCAGTTGACGAAAGATAATTACTTTACGCGCAGGCGCGTAGTCGTTATGAGGCATCGAGGCAATTTAGCAAATAAAATGATCCAGTATATGGGTGCTCTAACAATATCTAAGCGGGTTGCGAATTGTAGCATTGTTGACGTTTCGATTCCGGAGTGGGATCTGGAAATTCCCGACGATACGCAGAATGAACACTTTTTTGATAATATAGATCTATGGACCTGGGACGCTTTCCGGCCTCACATTAATGAGATTTGCGTTCTTGCGAACCGGAGCGAGTCGGTCCGCATAATGATGGCCGACCATCTGCAGAGGATGGAGTTCCTTGAGCCGCCTCACGTCTATCAACCGCTTTTCCCTTACAGTCCCCCCTCGCGGAAAATCGGCGAAAGTGACTTGCTGATTAATGTTCGTACCGCTGAAATTCTTCAGGGTGTACCCCACTATCCACTCCTTCCAATAGAGTTTTATGAGGATGTGATCGCTTCGACAGGACTAAATCCGGTGTTTGCCGGACAGCTCGCCGATTCAGAGTACGTACGACAGCTTAAATCTCGCTTCCCGAAAGCTATCTTTTACGACAGCCAAGGGCCTAGGGCGGACTTCGATTTGATTCGTTCCGCAAAGAACATTGTCGTTGCGGTCAGTACGTTCTCCTGGTTAGCGGCGTGGCTTTCCCGAGCGCAGACGATCTTTCTTCCACTCAGTGGTTTCTACAATCCAGCGCACCATCGCGAGATCGATCTGCTGCCGGTTGACGACATTCGCTATAGATACTTTCTATTTCCGTTGAACTATGGATTGCCTGAGGAACAGAGCCTGGAATATCACCAACGGATATCAGGCAGATGGAAAGAAATATCGCGCAATCAGGTCGCGCTGCTGAAGACCGCCGCTCCTTTCCTGCGTGTGCCGAGGGAGAATTACGACAACGGCTTGCCGACGAGGGCGGCGCAGGGGTCTGCCATCACCTTCGACTCCGTCTGGTACGCGCACCGATACATCGACGCCGCAATGGAGATAAGCGAAGGGTGGTTCGAGGATCCGCTGCACCACTATCTCGAAGTTGGTAGACTGCGGGGCTACCAGCCGGTCCGCGAGCTTGAGGCGCAACCGCGCATAGACCTGTCGCTGCCGAATCTCGCGCTTAACAAGCGAGCCACTCAAAGTTCCGTGAGTCAATGGTCCAATGGCCGCACCGTGGAGGAAGACGCGGGGAATGCCGCAAACGGAAATCCAGCGAAAGTGCTGGGATTTCACACTAACAATACCGAAAATCCGTGGTGGATGGTTGACCTTGAACAGCTAGCTCAAGTGTTAGCTATTAGGATATTCAATCGTGACAATATTCCAGAGTGGATGCAGCGACGAGCCTCGCCACTGATTGTGGAGGGATCAACAGATGGAGAGCGATGGACGTTGCTCTTCCGCACCGAGCCCGGGCAGGTCTTTGGCGGGTGCAGCAGCGGCCGCCCATTGCTGTGGAGCGCCGAGGAACCGGTCCTGATCCGCTTCGTGCGGATTTCGATTCCACGAAGGGAGTATCTGCACTTATCGGAAGTCGAAGTCTATGGCCACTTCCAGTGCTAAACTCGATTCCGAGAAGGACCAATTTGAAGTAGGAAGAGGGCCGAATGAACTGCTAGGTATCGGAGGATGGCGTGCCGACAGAACAACCAGGATCGCCGATGCGTGTGTTCACGACGCACGGAACCGTTCTGAATGTTGATCCGACGACAGGTGAGTTGCGGCACGGCTCCCCCGCAATCAGCCCGCCGAATGCGAGACTCGTGTTTGATGGACCGCGCGCCCAAATCATGCACGTCGTATTGACGACGCTTCACCCGATAGCCTGCTCAACCAACCATTCCTGGTCTATTGTAGGGCCGTTGGGAGCGGGAACTACCGCAACTTCAACCGTTCTTGAAGTGGTGCGTCTTGACGGAGGTCAGATTGCACTCAAGGCGCTAGGCGCCTTTCTCAGTGCAGAATCTGATGGGCGGATCACTCTTTCGCGCACGGAATGCGGCGCGTGGGAGAGGTTCACGCTTCGCGAACCTGACGTGGCAAAGCAGCTAAAGATCGCCGCGGTTACGATGGTATACAACGAGAGAGTGTTCCTGCCAATCTGGCGACGGCACTACGGGCGGGCCGTCGGTGAAGAAAACCTATTCGTTCTAGACCACGGGTCGGACGATGGGAGTACAAATAACTTAGGACGTGCAAATACCGTTCGGGTCCCTCGAGACAAATTTGATGAGTACCAAAGATCGGCATTTGTAAGCAGATTTCAAGCGAGTTTGCTCTGCTACTACGACGCGGTGATATTCTCGGACGTTGATGAGATATTGATTCCGGATCCAGCGCTGTTTGCCGGACTCGTCGATTTCGTGGGGCGGCAGTGTGACCAGTTTGTCACTGCCCTTGGTGTCGAGGTGCAGCATATGCAGAATGTGGAGCCGAATATCAACCTAAGTCGCCCGATATTGTCTCAAAGGCGGTACGTTCGATTTGCTGCAGATTATTGTAAACCTTTAATCTCTAGGATTCCACTGACGTGGGATCCTGGATTTCATAGTTGCCAGTACCCTCAGTTGGTAAACAGAAGCCTGTTCCTCTTTCATCTTAAAGCGATGGATCGAAACCTGGCTCTCGAAAATTTGCGAAAGACTCAGTCCATTCAATGGGCAGAAAGTTCGTTGGGGACGGGCCATGGTACGCAATTTAGACTTAGCGAAGATGAATTTATAAGAAAAATGTTTCCATATTCTCTTGAAGAAGTTAATGCGTCTCTCATAGGAGACTTCGATTTTTCCGATGATTTATCCCGATTAAGAATAGATCGTGCCAACACGTCTCAAAGTTTCAAAGGTGGTTTTGCGATTGTTCCGGACAGATTCCTCAACATGATCGACGCTTCAGTTCCAGCATCTGTGCCTGCAAGACCCGAAGTGAGAACCGCCGACAGCTGGAGGTCGTGGACTAGTCGGTCGGGGCGCGATCTAGATCTTGGCAAACACCTCGTGGTAGCGGATATCGGAGCGGCCGGTGGCCTTCAGCAGTCATGGTCAAAAGTTGAGGATCGCATTGTTGCGGTGATGTTCGAACCAAACCCGGCAAGGGCAGTTGAACTTAGGAAAAGCTCGAACAGGTTTGCGGAGGTCGTGGTAATTCAGAGTGCTCTCGGCGAAGCCTCTGGTATATCGACTTTGTATTTGACCAAAAGTAGTGGCTGCTCGTCGACGCGTTTGCCTAACCGAACGTTCCTCGATCGATATTCGGTGAGACCGGCGTTTGATATAATGTCGAATATTGATGTCGAGGTGAAAACCTATTTAGAATTATTTCTAGCCGGCGAAGTCCCGCCGCCTGATGTTATCAAAATAGACACGCAAGGAACGGAATTTGAAATTATCAAAGGATTTGGGGATCTGCTCAGCGGATGTTTGGGCTTGCAGTTGGAAGCACACCTATATCCGATTTACGAGAAGCAGAGACTTTTTCATGATCTTGTAATGTTGCTCGACGGATTCGGATTAGTTCTGCGAAGAATTTCGCCCGTCGACCACTTCGATGGCGACGTCGTAGAATTAGATGCGTGGTTTACTGTCCGGCAGGAACGCATTGCGCAATTGGATGTTGCGAGCAAATGGAAGCTCTCGGTAATCTGTTCCGAGTGGGGACTCACCGAGCAGGTGCGGCAGTTCCCACCTTCAACAGAATGGTAGGGCTTCCAGTGCGGTAGGCGCTGCGACAGCTGGCGAACTTAAGAGTCCCGTCACAACACATAATTCGCATTGCGAGCGGGATTCGGCAAAAGTGAGAGTTGGTCGGCTCGGAGCTCGATGGGCGCGGGCAAGGATGGGGCGGTCTGGAGGCAGTCTCGCAGGTCTCCGCCAATGGCTTGGCGCGATCGTGCGCGAGCGCTATCCGAAAGCCCGCGAGCTGACGATCGCGATGGCGGCGGCTCAAATGGAACGGGTGTCCGGGTATAGAAGGTCGAGCAGCAAAAGCTCGGCGACGGGCCTAGTGCTCCACGTCCATCACTATCCGCCCGGCACGTCGATAGCGCGACTTATCAAAAAGGCTCACGTCCGGAGCCGGGATGAAGACACGCGGCTACGCGTTCCATCCTGAATGGGACTGCACCATCCGTCTGCTATCAGCTGCCCATCGGCGCGCCGCTCCGAGGCGATCCTTGGGAGTAGTTCAGCTCTGCCCAGGGCGTGACACCTCGTGCTTTCGGCTTGCCTAGTCAAACAGTGTGGAACCCTGAGGTCGAAGTGCGCGTTCCCACTCACGGACACGCTCTGTGATTTTCACATGATGCTCCTCATTATGATGGATCGGACATCAGGAATCGAAATGCGGCGACGGGATTTCGTTACCCTGTTTGCGGGCTCAGCAGCCGGAAGCCTAGCCCCTGCGACGCTGACTCAGTCAGGTGGTTGGGGCACGAGCGGCGCGGCCACCACATCGCCTTATCCTACCGCCACCTCCCTTCTCTCCGCCCCCATCGAACTCGCAGGCAACTGGGGCCACATGCTGCCGCGCGCAGCTGAGCAAGTCGTAGAGCGCATGCGGCACGCCTGCCTGGATGGCGTCCGCCTGGTCTCCGATCGCCAGCCGACCCGGCTTCGCGTCGACGAGCATACGTCAGGCCCACCGTCCGTCTGGCTGCATCCGGACGGCAGCACCATGGCGTGGATCATTGTGGATATTGGCGAGCGCGACTGGTCGAAGCTTGCCTACCAGTTCGGGCATGAGCTCGGCCACGTCACGGCCAACAGCTGGCAGGCCGAGGCCAAGCCGTCACCACCCTGCCAGTGGCTCGAGGAAGCGATGGTCGAAGCCTTCTCGCTGCGCGGGCTGGGCCGCCTGGCGATGGACTGGAAGCAGAACCCGCCCTTCGCCGGCGACAACGCCTTCGGCGATGCCATTGCCGGGTATCGCCAGAACATCATCCGAGGCTATACCACGCTGGCCGACAGCCAAGCGCTCACGGGCAACGCCGCGGCGTGGTTTGCGGACAATCGCAGCGAAATCGAAACACCGGGCCTCAATCCTTTCGCCCAGGCGATGTCGGTGACCATCCTCGCCGAATACGACCGCGCACCAGACTGCGTCGAGGCACTGGGCTCACTCAATCGCTGGCCCGGTCGTACCGGTATCCCGATTGCCGAGTATCTGCAGCGCTGGGAGGCGAGCTGTGTTGAGTTGCAGGCTTCGCCGAGATTGCCAGTCCGCCTGCGCGAGCTGTTGCGCATAGTCTGATCAGCAGCAAACCCGCCACCCGTCATCTCCGGAGACCGCACGGGAACCAGCAGGAGGCAAAGGCTTCGTGATGATCGAAAAAGCTCGTGCGAACGCGCGTCCGTAGCCCGCATCGCTCGACGGCAAAGGGGCGGGCTTCGGTTAAGCCTGCCGCCAAAACCGAGCTTCCCTCCTAGGCTTTTTGCTTTGCGGCCCTGTACTCAGCCTCCCAAGGCAACGCGTCGAAGTCTGGCTTGTAGCCGCCGGATCTGTAGGCGTCCTGGCTGATGTAACTAGCCTTGGCCCGCTCGACGATGCAGGCAAATGGTGGAATTCCTGGGCACCGGTAAAGGCCAACTGCTTCCATGACGGTCCTCCATGCGGCCCGATGCCTATAGATTGGGATGTGAATAGGAGCCGGGAATAACCGACGGGCTGTTTGTGAGCACGGCCCGCCGGCTGGTCGACGTATGCGCCAATGCAAATATGCGCGAAGCATGCATATGAAGGAGGGGGGCCATTAATGACCGACAAGCCTGACGACCTACTGGTCAATGTCTTCGACAAGGCGCACTGGCGCACCGTGGTGTTGACCACCAAAACAAACACAAGGCACTCGACATGGCGTTGCCGTCCCATTTCGGGACAGGGGCGCTGGCAGCGATCTTGCATTGGACCAGGCACCGGGTCATCCCGGGCCTGATCACGCTCCTGATTAGGCAGCAGGCTCGCCGGGCTAAAGGTGGCTGGGGTCTTGCCCGGCGAGTTGTTGCCACGTCATCCAATCGTTGAACTGGGCAATTCCGTTGCAGGCTGCCCGGAATGGCGCCCGACGGACGGCCCGCTTTTCAGGTCCGCCGCGCATCACACACAGGGATCGTCGGCCCCATCATCGGCGATTGTGTACGCGAATACTCGCCCACCATTTTCGTCAGTCACGCGGATCCAATCTGTCTCCCATTTTTGGGAGATTGACCTGCGTGAATTCATGATCAATGCAGCCGCGTCTGGACTACATGCTTCGATTGCCTTCGATCTAACAATTCGATCGAGGCACATCTCTGCGACGTCGTAAATTGGCATAGTTCACCCCCAACAACCCAAGCTTTCCCCAAAGAGTATCGCTCAGTATAGAAAAGGCCGCAAGCGGGGGCGCTGGACCTGCAAACGCGCGAAATCTTGCTTACGCCAACCATCGCGGCTATCCGGCATTCCCCAGTGGGTCCATACGCTAACCATCACTATGGCCGCGAAGAACCGAGGAAGCATCGGCGTCCAAGCCTGCGCGCCCGCGCCTGCAGAAACCGCACTGAGTCAACTTATGGGTTTGCCGTAATCGGAAGTGCCAGCGACGGAGCGGGCCGATCCATGTTTCCGGCCAGGAGAGTGACCGGATCAATCGCTTGCGTTTAAGCGCAGCGACCCCAGCCACAGGAGGCCGGCGATTAGCACAATCCACAAGAACGTATCGAGGTGGCCGTCCGCGGGATATGATTGCTGGTTAAAAAGGGTCGCCGTCAACGGGGCATTTGACCGGTATGACTGCCATATCGCCGAGCACGCCGACGTGGCGAATGCCTTGCCTGCCCGGCCAAGATTGATATCCAAAGCTTGTGATTGGCTTTGGACACCTGACGAAATTTTACTGGCTCCTACCCTTGATTAAGCGGATACTGCTGGTTGGGTCGGTGGGAAACGCCGGAGGGCTTCATGACCACGCATAAGGTCGGCTACCTGATCGGCAGCCTCGCCAATGCCTCGATCAATCGCAAGCTTGCAAAAGCACTCGTTCAGCTCGCCCCGCCAGAGCTTGAGATGTCGGAGATTTCCTTCAAGGATTTGCCGCTCTATAGCTACGACTACGATGCCGACTTTCCACCTGTCGCGCGCACTTTCAAAGACTCCATCGCCGCTGTGGAGGCAGTGCTTTTCATAACACCCGAGTATAACCGCTCGATCCCAGGCGGGCTGAAGAACGCGATCGACTGGGCAAGCCGCCCTTATGGAAAGAATTCCTTCGCTCGCAAGCCCTCGGCCGTCATTGGGACCTCGCCCGGCACTATCGGAACCGCCGTGGCCCAGCAGAACCTGCGGAGCGTGCTGAGCTTTTGCAATTCGCCGCAAATGAATGCCCCGGAAGCCTATATACAGTTCACGCCGGGCCTGATCACGGATAGCGGCGAAGTGACGGTTGAATCCACCGAGCAGTTTTTGCGCAACTACATGGCGGAGTTCCATATGTTCATTGCACGGGTACTTCAGGTGCTTCCTAAAGACGCCTGACGTCGCCAGCATGGTACCAGTTCCTCTGCCTTCGGAGGACCGGGATTGATGGTCGGTCTTGGTCCGCTCGTGCTGAAGTACATCCTTGCCGCCGGCGGAATGGGTTATTTCCGCAGGGGCGCCGCAGCTTCCCATATCGAGGCGGGGCAGCTGGAGGTCGTGAAAGGCGCGCCCGGGAATTCACCTATCCGGCCTATGCCGTCTATCCGGAAGCAAGCGAGGCGCGAGCCGACGCGCGGGATGCGCTACGCGGGTTGAAGCAGTTGTGAAATGATCGTCCCCCAAGCACCGGGCCACGGTCGGTGTGACTGGAAGGATGGAATGCTAACCGGACGGGATCGTTAGCCACTTACACTTCGATTAAGGCATAGGCCAGGCCAAAGATGCCGGCCATGAGAACGGCGAAGAATGCCCAGCCCTTCAACGCGGCTCGAGCATCTTCAGGTTTAGCCTTCTTTCTGGTTGTCTTGACCCTGTCGAGAGCCCTCGCCAACGATCTAGCGTAGGCAGCGCTCCTGTCGACAGGAATGGAATTTCGCCAGTCGCGCGGGAGCAACTTTTGCAACGTCTCCTCCGGCACTCGCCACGACAACCGGAACGGAAAAGCGTGCATGAGCTTATGAATAAATGAACACGCGCGGCGTCAACTTTCTGCCTAGGTGGAATGGAGAGAGGGAAAGCCTCTGGCGAATTGTTGTCTATGCGATCGAGAATTCGAGAGCGCCAAAGTGATATGTCAGCGCACCGTTCTCTTTTTACACCTGTGGATGGAGAGAAACGGTCTGCTTGATGGCCGGCGCGTGGATAGTGCGGTCATAACGGAACTTGCGAAACGGCTCGTAATTGAAGCAGAGGCAGAAGGCATTACCGACAAAGACATAATTGAAAATTGGGATGATCTTCATAGCAGCCTTATCGATATCATGCGGCGACGTCATCCACCCCCGAGATCAACACAATAGGTGGCGCAATGCGATCGACAATAACCCGTGTGTCAACGTTCAATGTGAATGGTGTAAACGGTCGGCTGTCTGTGCTGCTCAAATGGCTGTCCCAAACCCCTGCCGAAATCGTTTGTTTGCAGGAATTAAAGACATCGGACGAGAAATTCCCGGTCAACGAAATCGAGGACGCCGGTTTCGGCGCGATCTGGCACGGTCAGAAATCATACAACGGTGTTGCCATCCTGGCTCGCGGACGAGTGCCCCTGGAACGGCGACGCGGTCTGCCGGGCGACCCGGACGACACGCACAGCCGCTATCTCGAGGCCGAGGTCGATGGTCTGATCGTCGGCTGTCTTTATCTGCCAAACGGCAATCCGGCGCCGGGACCAAAATTCGAGTACAAGCTTAGATGGTTCGACCGTCTGATTGCCCACGGACACCTGCTGCTCCAGGAAAACGTGGCGACGGTTCTGTGTGGCGACTACAATGTCGTCCCAACCCCAATAGACGCGGTGGTGCCGCAGCGCTGGGTTGGAGACGCGGTGTATTTCCCCGAGAGTCGCAAGGCATATGCTGACATGTTGGCCAGCGGATGGGTCGACGCCGTACGCACAATGCATCCGGAAAAAGGCATCTACACGTACTGGAATTTCTCCCACCAGGGCGGTTACGATCGCAGCTCCGGCTTGCGCATGGATCATCTTCTGGTGAGTCCGGCGCTTTCCAGCCGGATTCACGCAGCTGGCGTCGATGTTGAATTGCGCGGATGGGAGAAACCAAGCGACCATGCTCCCGCCTGGGTCGACCTCAAGGGTCGCTAGCCGCTTAGGCGCTCGGGTAGACCGATCGGATCGAAGAGAAGGACAGGGCGGCTTTCGCCGCCCCGCGGTTTACATCAGAGATCGCGCCCGCGTCCGACCCGGCGGAGGTCTTCCTCAGGGTAGACGTCGGCCTCTGGATCGAAACCGGTCCAGCCGCTGACTTCGTACTCAGAGCGTCTGTCAGCGATGTCGACGGAGTTGTATTGCTTGAGGATCTGTTCGGCATTCGGGGCGAGGTTATCCTCGACCCTGGCCGTGACCATCGTTCCACCGCGACGGACACCCTCCGCATAAACATGGGCATCGTTTTCCGGGACACCTGCCTTCGTCATAGCCCCGATAATGCCGCCAGCTGCCCCACCGACCACGGCGCCACCGACCGCGCCGACAGCGGTGGCCGCCAGCCATCCTGCGGCAACGACAGGGCCAAGGCCCGGAATGGCCATCAACCCGAGGCCAGTCGCCAGGCCGCCGGCGCCGCCAATAACGGCGCCCAGGCCAGCTCCGGCGGCCGCATCCTCACCGGCCTCGGTTTCGTCGGCTTTGTACCACCCGGTCGCGTTGTTGGCCACGATGCTGATCTCATCGCGAGGCACGCCCGTTGCAACAAGTTCGCCCATGGCATCGTTGGCATCGTCATAGTTGTCGAACAATCCTGTTATGGTTTGCATCTCATTGTCCTTTGTTTCTGATTACTGAGTGCCGGCAACGACGTTGCCCTGATAGTCGAGAGCGACTGGGGTGGACTTGCCGTCCTTGCTCGCCGTTCCCCGCCAGATGCCCTTGTCGTCCTTCTTCAGAGCAGAGACGTCGGCATAACCGGCCTTCTCGATCGCGCTCTTTGCCTGGCCTTCCGTGAAGCTGTTGGCGCCGGGTACAGGAGCTGCGGGATTGTTGGCGCCGCTGCTTGTGACCGCAGGCGTGGTGCTCTCGCCGGCAGGGGCCTTGGTTGCAAGCTTCTGGATCATGTCCTGATGCATCTTCAGCGTGGGCAACGTCTCCGATGCGAAGGCTTTCAGGGCGGGATTGTCGCCATCCTTCGCGTACGTCTCGAACAGATTGACTGCATCGGCATGCGCCGCCTTCTGCAAGTCCGCATACGGCCTATCGACCGGTGCTGGGGCTGATTTCAGCTTGTCGACGTCGCTCTTGTGAGAAGCATCGAGATCGGCAGGCACCTGCAGTTTCTGCTCGCCGGCGATGCTTTCGAGCTTAGCGTTGGCAGCCCCATGATCGGAGATCATCTTCTGGGCGAAATCCTTGAGCGTCTGATCCTGAATCTTGTCTTGGACGACCTTACTCGACTGGACTTCGAACATTCCGCCAATCGCGGCCTTGGTTACGAAGTCTTGCGCGGTTTCGGCGGCGAGCGACGGCAATGCAAACGCCAGTGAGGTGGCGAGCGATAGAGACGTCAGGCGAAAAGAATTTCTCATGCAGCTACTCCTTTGTTGGCGATGACGATGACAGGCAAACCTCCCGGACTTTGCTTGGTTCCAATGGAAAAACGCTCGGGCCGATTGTGAAGCGAGTGGGGTGCTTTACCCCCCGATCGAGACTTTAGGTTGGAGAGACGGTTGCCAGATCCTTCACATGGATGATGTCACGGCAGACAGATCGAATACCGATATCGAAGCTGGCCCGCATTATAGGGAGCAGCGCGGAAGACGAGTGCCGACCCGCACCTCATGTCAGGCTAGCCGGGAAGCGTTATGCGCTGACTTGGAAAGCCCCAGTGAGATTTCGGTGAGCGTGATGCTTTATGCCGCCTTCCCCGGTTGAACCTGCCATGGTTCGTGCCGCGCCAGCTGCACTAGCCAGGAGCAGTTACGCGGTCCCGTTTCAGCGAGGCGAAAGCGTCGCGTTGCCATCAGTAGATCGAGGGCGGCGTTCTTTGCCGTGCCCCTGCACGCGTTCGCAATGACCGATCGCCCATTAAGAACCGCGCAAGCTAACTCCTCCGCGTGTAGCGCGCCAACGGTCGCTAACCGCGCAGTGACGGCAGCTGCCCTCAAATCCCTTCGTCATCAGTCCAATTAAAGAAATCCGACAACTCGCAGTTTCGGGCGGAACCTGTCGCTTCTGCGCTGGTTGCTGAGCAGCTTGTTCAGTGAAACTGTTCCCTCAAGGAGGACCATATGGCGCGCAGGGCGACGACCAAGAAGATCAATACTGCAACCATCCATGATCAGACCCTTGTAAGAGGGGAGGGTGGAGAGCTACACCAACTTGCTGGAAGCAGCGACAAGGCCCTGACCACTGCGCAGGGAAGCCCAATCGCCGACGACCAGAACTCTCTCAAGGTCGGCGCGCGCGGGCCAACTCTCATCGAGGATTTCCATTTCCGAGAGAAGATTTTTCATTTCGATCATGAACGCATCCCCGAGCGGGTGGTGCATGCGCGTGGATATGGCGCGCACGGTTTCTTCGAGACCTACAAATCGCTAGCCAAATACACGCGCGCGGATATTTTCCAGCGCGCCGGCGAGAAGACACCGGCGTTCGTGAGATTTTCCACCGTCGCAGGAAGCAAGGGCTCATTCGACTTGGCTCGCGATGTGCGGGGATTCGCGGTCAAGCTCTACACGCAGGAAGGAAATTGGGACATCGTCGGCAACAACATCCCAGTTTTCTTTATTCAGGACGCCATCAAATTTCCCGATGTGATCCACTCCGTGAAGCCTGAGCCAGACAGGGGATTTCCGCAAGCGCAGTCGGCACACGATACATTTTGGGATTTTATCAGCCTGACGCCGGAATCGATGCACATGGTCATGTGGGTGATGTCGGATCGTGCTATCCCACGCTCATTCCGCTTTATGCAGGGTTTCGGCGTTCACACATTCAGGCTGGTCAATGCGTCAGATGAATCCACTTTCGTGAAATTCATCTGGAAACCAAAGCTCGGCATGCAGTCTGTCATGTGGAACGAAGCCGTGAAAATCAACGGCGCCGATCCGGACTTCCACCGCCGGGATCTTTGGGACGCGATAAAGTCGGGCAATTTCCCGGAATGGGAGCTCTGCGTCCAGCTCTTTGACCAGGAGTTTGCGGACGGTTTCGACTTCGATGTCCTCGATGCGACAAAGCTGATCCCCGAAGAAGTCCTTCCACCGATCCCCGTTGGCCGATTGGTCCTTGACCGGATGCCCGACAATTTCTTTGCCGAGACGGAGCAGGTCGCGTTTATGACGCAGAATGTCCCTCCCGGCGTCGACTTCAGCAACGACCCTCTTTTGCAGGGCAGGAATTTCTCCTACCTGGACACCCAATTGAAGCGCCTTGGAAGTTCCAACTTCACCCACCTGCCTATCAATGCACCGAAATGTCCCTTCCATCATTTCCAGCAGGACGGGCACATGGCGATGCACAACCCCACAGGACGGGCCAACTACCAACCGAACTCCTTTGGTGAAGGGCCCAGGGAGTCACCTGACCGAGGATTCCGATCCTTTGCCGACGGCGAGGACGGCCAAAAGGTGAGACTGCGCCCCGAAAGTTTCGCGGATCACTACAGCCAGGCAATCCAGTTCTTCAACAGCCAGACTTCTACCGAGCAGCGCCACATCGCAATGGCCCTGGCGTTCGAACTGAGCAAGGTCGAGGCACCGGTTATCCGAGAGCGAATGATTGCTCATCTCCTCAACATTGATGAGGGCTTGGCACAGACGGTGGCGGACAAACTTGGCATCGCCGACATGCCTAAGGCTGCGGACGCTGCCGTGACACCGCGAAAGGATCTGGAGCCGTCTCCTGCCTTGAGCATCATCGAAAATGGCCCTGACAGTTTTGAAGGACGCAAGGTCGGTGTGCTCGTCAGCAATGGTATGGATGCTGCTCTTTTCACCGCGCTGCAAGCGGCCCTAGAGGCGGAGGGAGCAACAATGGAGGTGATCGCGCTGAAAGCAGGCAACGTAGTCGCCGACGATGACACTACGATCGTCGCCAGGCACATGGTGGATGGCGGGCCGTCGGTGCTCTTTGACTCGGTTGCTCTGCTGTTAACGGAAGAAGGTGCGGAACTGCTGACGAGGGAAGCGGCGGCGCGGGATTTCGTGGCAGACGCGTTTGCGCATTGCAAATTCATCGGGTTCACACCAGGGGCATTGCCTTTGCTTATGAAAGCTGGCGTTGACTCCGCCGCCGATGAAGGCCTCGTTCCGTTAACGGACGCCGGCGCCGTGGACGCGTATGTTGAATCCTGCAGAAAGCTGCGGCTTTGGGCGAGGGAGGCCAGCGTAAAAGTGTAGGACAATAGCGAAGAACGCCACCGCACGCGAAAAAGATGCCCGCCAAGCATCAGCACAGCGATGATGGCGTGGTCAGCGTAAAGCCACCCACATTATTGAGGAGCCTGGCGCGCAATTGGAGGATGGGACAACAAACACCCATGAACGGCTCCTTGCCCAGAGAAGATACGCCGCAGTAACGAGACAACTATTTGATTTGACACAATAAAAAATCGTTCCATAATGTATGTTATGCAACTTTACATTGTAGCATCTATTTAGTAATGCGGTTAGAGATGCGACACTTCCCGCTTCCGAGGCTGGTCAACATGAAGGGAACCTGACGCGGTCATTCCGAATACCGCGTTGCAACACGTTTCGAAAAGGCACTATTCGCCGTCATTACCAATTGTATGGCTCAGATGACTCTACACATTTCCAGGCAGGCCGGGACTTCTACGAGCAAAGCAGCCCTTTCCGACAAGGCAGGCGATGAAGGGGCGCAAGCGCGTATTGAGCGAGCGTCTTCAGCCCTTTTCGCGGTAGCCGGCGGTGCGCGGCGAAGGCGGCCAGGACTTCGTCCTTCTCGGACTTGGCAATCTTGAAGTGGTCCAACGTGCGCCCGAGCTCCGCTGCGACCTCATCGAATGCCGGGGGCGAGATTTTCAGCCGGCGGTGGGCTTCCTCAAGGCCGAGCGGCGTCGAGCCCGGCCTGGTGGCCACAAACTTGTAGGGCCCGCCCGAAACGTCGCAGCCCCAAAGTGTGCGCATGAACTTAAGACCGGGCAGCCGTTCGAGGTTCTTACTGTGCCATTGCCGTAGCTGCGGGTTCTTGGACTTCTGGCCGACAATGGGATTCTTCACGACGGCGTCGCTGAAGTAGTTCACCACGGCAGCTATGGCGAACACGCCACCCAGCCGTTCATATAGACTTTTCTCAGGCGTGGTTTGCTTGGTCTGCGCCAGCGCATTGTGAGCTGGCAATATTGCGGTCGACGCGGCGGCCGCGCCCAACACAGCAACAGTGACGACGCCCCGTCTTGTAAAAGAGGTTGGAATAGCCGTTTTCATCTCTAATCTCCTCCCTGCTACGCCAGGGCAAGCTGCAGCCTGTCCGGTGGCTTCAATGAAGTCGTTTCGGTCATTTGATGCTCTTTGCCCGTCAGAAGAACTTGGCGCAGCCAACGGCTTCGTCAATATGAGCATTCGCTAATGTAACAGAAAGAGGTACCCGCGGGCCGAACATTTCCGGCACTATTATGGCGAGAAGCCGCGCCGCAGCCAGCGAGGCCGCTAACAATGCTTGCAAAACAGCGACCAGAGACACGCCCATAGCATTGCTGCCGATCAACCAGGGTCAAAGTTGAAGCTCTTCGCGCCCAAGCTCTTGGCAGCCTATGAAGCAGAGTGCCAACGCAAGCGCGATTTCATAAGAGAAGCCGTGGAAACTGAACAGCGGTTGGGCAGCCTGGTCGAAGCGCTTCGCCCGATAATGAGGGATAAAAGGTTTCAATCGTTGTTGGTGTCCGAGGGACTTGCCCCGATACCAAAATCCGTGGCCGAGAGGTTGCAAGGCGAGAAGTTCAAACCGGGAGCAGCAGCGCATGCCAGCAAGCCCTTTCTTGGCAAGAACGCAGGCCGTCAACCTGTCAGCGGGATCTGCCCGGACGTCCTCGATTTCCTCCAAGACTACCCTGTGAAGGTGAAAATCTTCGGCTTGCTGCGGCATGTGCTCCCCGACAGGCAGTTGGAAATTGCCCGACTGATGGTCGCCATGGAGCGGGTCACATTCACATACGCAAAGATCCTTATCGCTTTTACGCCGCGTCCGCTGCTGGCCGAGGGTTTCTATCCGGCGATGATTGCCAACGTGTCTGAAGACCAACTGGGCGCGATGACGCCGGAACTTGGCAGGCTAAGCTGTGAATTTCTGAGCGCTATGGAGCGACTTGGCCCTGTGAGCCTGGAACTGTTGGCGGCCGGCCGTTATTTGGACCGGCTGATGGGTAACTCCAGGGTCGTGCGCTACCTAGCCCATACTTTTCCCGGCAATTTTGAAGAGTTTCACAAGTTGTCGGGTGGCCATGCATTTTCCAACTCCCTCAGTTTGGCGGCAGGCTGTGGACCTAAGGCGAACCGGCCCGCCGCCATCGCAGTTCGTGCAGAAAAGCCCCCGCTCGCCCGAGCTGAACAGTATCCCGATCGAATAGCCGCAAATACCGCATCTAGTTATAAAACGAGCTCTCGGCCGCCGCGAAGAAAAGGTGGGCGCATAGCGCTCGTGGAACCACGTCGCCGACAACCTGTTCTCGAAATGGGTAATGGCAGGCGGCGTCAACACCATCATCAGGACTTTTTTCGCCATGATGCTCGGCATCCTTCTGGGTGTCGTCGCGGCCCTAGGGAGGAGGCGGGGCGTTAGGGTGGGGGCAGTCAGAGAATTGCTCACACCCAGAGGGCCTGTGTCCAACGCCACCATAACGTTCCACGAGTTTTGTGAATCCGTAGGCGAAGGCCACAAGAAGCACCAGGACAGCCACTATTCTGACGGCCATGAGACATTATAGCAGGATCGTCCCGCATAGGATCCCGCAATCCCGCTACCTTGTTCAAATCGTTAAACGCGTTGTCGAAAGGTGCCGGCTTTGCGCACGCCCAATAATTGCGGGATTGTCCATCCAGGGCTGGGCAGGCGCCCTTCTCCCCGGCCCCCGACGAGTCCAACAGGCCGGGCGGCCTGGAACTTCCCTGGCGAAACGACGTTCGATCTGTTTGTAACGAAGGAGGTCGTGATGGACTGGAACCGCGTCGAGGGAAACTGGAAGCAGGTGAAGGGCAAGGTCAAAGAACAGTGGGGGAAACTCACTGATGATGACCTTGATCGCATCGCCGGCAAACGCGATCAACTCGAAGGTAAGATCCAGGAGCGCTACGGCATCGAACGCGACCGTGTCCGTCGCGATATCGACGACTGGTACAACAGGCAAGGCTGGTAAGAAAATAGCCCGCCGCCTCCTTCGCGGCGGCGGGCTTGACCTTCGCCGGCCGGCCGGGCGCGTACGAGACCTGCAATGAGCCTAGCGGTCATGGAATAAGTCCTCGCAATCCTTTGACAACGCGATTTCTCCCTCCATCATCAGGCCAAGGCTCGGGGAAGTATCAAGCTCGGCAATGAGGTGGCATCAAGGCACTTGAAGCGGCATGATCAAGCTGCTCCATCCAACATTGGATGCGGCAAGGCGGCGAGCCCGCCACCAGACGGCCGCACGATGGTTGCGGGGGTGGAAGCCAAACGTGTTGCGCAAATTTTTTTCAGGCCTGTTTTTGACCGATCTTGACGGCCAAAATCCTCAGACCCATATCGCCGTCGGGCGTTCACCGTGAGGTGCGCCAGCATCAAAAACTCAGTTGTTCGTTCGACTTGGAGGATCCTATGAACGATCGGATTTTCGACAGCCCTGTTTTCGTAAACAGCGGCGGCAGTCTGGTACAGGAAATTGCTGATCTCGAGGACGCCCTGGAATTCCTCTACGAGTGGCCAAAGGAGAGACGGGGCGTTAGCTACCAAACCGCTCTTCGCGCCTGCCAGAAAGCGTTCGACAGCGACTACCCGCTTTCGGCCGCCCGCCAAGCATTTTGTGGATTCGCAAAGACAGCCAAGATCCATCAAGAAGTAACAGGTGCCATCCTATGGGTGGTTCCCGAAGGCCGGAGCCGAAGCGGCGGGTTGGTCACGTGAGCATGGGAGGAGGTAGTCAGCGATGCTATCAAAGCCTTTTGAACAACCGGTTCGCGTCTGGGTTGGGTTAGGCTTTCCCCGTCAACTCAACACAGTTGCCGAGGCCTATCAATTTGCAGTGGAGTGGTGCGGCAATAGCCCGGAACAGAAAGCGGCTATTCGAGCCTGCAAAGCCGCTTTGGTAGGCGATATCGACCCTGAAACCGCACGGGGCATTTTTACGGCCTTCGCTCGGAAAAAAGATATACTGATGGATGATGGGGTCACGACCCCGCCCCTCTCAACGTGGACGCCCGACCACGTCTAAGGCCAAAAAAGGCGGTTGCCACAGCCGGCGGCCGCCTTTCCCTCAATCTTGTTATTTTCACGAGAACGTTGATGGTAAAGGAAGCCGCAATTAGACCCCCAACTCATGAGGTAATCGCGACTCCGTATGACGCCGATTGCCAAGATGCCTTAACGTCCCATGTTGACGAGCTGATAACCCGCGCCGAAACAGCCGGTTGGGACCGAGTTCGTGTTGCTTCGGCGTTAATGTACTTGGGTGCCAAGCGGCTCACTTCAGCCTCTTAGCCAATGCCATAATCCTGGGACGGTGACGCCTATCTCGACTCGATCCCGCTCAATGTCTATTCCGATGAAATCTTCCTCACCGTGGACTGCATCCCGATCCCAGTCATTCGTCTCATCCGGGGTTTTAACGGCGGCCTTCCGGATTGCGATCCCTGTGCTTTTGTCCCGGAATGTCGCGCGATGATTTTGGTGCCATTGATTGGTTCCTTTTGCTGTGCCCAAGCGCCAACATGTCCAGCACACTTAGGTTCCCTCACCCCGCTGTGATCGTCTGGCCGGCCCGGTGCAGTCCTGAAGCGATGCATCAGGAGCGTCCTCCCCCTGCGCACGCGACCGCCTCTACCCTTAGCATCGTAACTCCGGCCGAGACATCCGAGTGGCCGAGCGCGTCCTTCCGGCCCTAAATCGGACACTTACAGCGAAGCCAGCCCTTGTTCGAACTGCCGGGAGGTACGCGGGACGCTCGGAGGCAACAAAGTTCTGGCGTTTTATGGCGAGAGCGTGCCGCCGCTTTAGGGGGGTATAGAGTGCAACGGCATGTCGTTTGCACGCGCTTGCCAAAGGTATCCCTGCGCTTTTTGGGTTGGCTGCCGCGGTAAAGAATCTCGCCTGTTCTGCAAAACTCCTTAAAGCGGCGAGCGCCTCTTTCCTGGGTGGCGATATTGCAGCGTGCGGCGGCGCCGGAATGCTCCTCAAAGCCCTCGCGGAGGCTTTGAGCAGTTGCAGCTTTGAGGGGTGGACAAAGAAGGCTAAGATCGGAACGACCAACCTTGGACGCTTTCCAGCCAGTCCATGCTTATTGTTTCGGCCCGCTGCGCAAACCTTGACCGACGCCCCGTCGTCAACCGATGCGCTGCTAATCGAGATCTCGGCGGTTCGTACCGCTTCCTCCACACAACTAATCGGGGAGGTGCGGCGTATGCTGCTTGTCCTCTGCCGGATCGGCGTCAATGCGAGCCTTTTGGGGGTCGAAAGCGCCGTGCCGGGCGATGGCCAGGGCGGCCCTTTCAGGAGTTTCATAGGCCCACATGAAATTATCGGCGGATGCTCCGGCTGCATGAACGCGCCAATAGCCAGCCGTGCCCCATGGGGACTCCGAGGCGGAGTTGGTTTTCTCGAAAAGCTCGAAATAGATATCCTCGAAAGGGATGTAGAAGACCGGATTTCGTCCGTCTTCGCAGAGCAGTTTTGCGCGCTCGCTGGATGCGACAATGGCGTCGGAGAATCTGACTGTCACTGTCCCATGAAAGGGAACGATGGCAGGCGCCATCGCAGAATGCTCGGGACTCAGGGGGGAGGTTTGCATTCTAGCTCTCCTTGACTGCGTGTCCCTGAAAACGTCGCTCTGTCATGCCAGTTCCTGCCAAGGACGCAATTGGCGCAAATCCTTTTACCCCTACGCGTTGTTCCTAGATGTTTTTAGTCCCGGCATTTTGCTGGATCAGGACGGGTTTGAAGCCTTCCCGGTGTCATGCCCCATTTGCAGGTCAAACCTTGAGGGTGCTGCTCCTGCGGGCGACGTCGTAGGCGGCGGCGAAGTAACGCGATGAGTTCGGAGTTGTCGTGGCTCTCGTCGCAGGAGCGCTTGAGGGTGGCGTCTCTGATGTCCGGTTCATTCTTCAGTGACGGCGTCGAGCCATAGCGGTGTTATGCGGCGAAAGCGACGATAACCGCCTCCTCCTAATCACGAGCACCGTCCATCTTGGTTCTTCGAGCCAGCAGGGAGATCGGCGATCGAAGCTCGCCTGTTCCATCCTCGCCTTCCTCTGGTTGATCGCGAAACCTGGCCAGAGCGCATCCGGTGAGAGCGCGCCCGAATGCCCGGGTGTCCTCATCACTTTCCGTCGTTCGGTCCCCACAGTGAGTTGCCGCTTGGGCGGAACCATATCGGCCTTGATGCGTCGTAGAACCAGGTTCTGGTGGAGTGCATCTATGGTCAGGCTCCTTCTCCTCGTGGCTGCGGCGCTTGCCATCACTTGCGGCGGGACAGCGGCGGCCAAGCTGGACCTCGCCACCGTCAATCAAGCGCAATTCTCAGCCGAAGGATCGAAAGGCTTCAGCCCGGTTATCCTGAAAGCGCAGATACTTTTGGATCGCGCCCGCTTCTCGCCAGGCTTGATCGAGGGCCGCTTCTCGGAGAACG
>NZ_NSFW01000034.1:0-29462 GCF_002294905.1 Mesorhizobium sp. WSM4308
CATCGTGCCGCCGAACTGCCTGTCTGGCTGCACAGATACAATTGGCATCGTCCACATGGCAGCCTAAAGTCAAAAACGCCTATCAGTCGCCTCGCCCTGATCGAGGACAACCTGTTGAAGCTCCACATCTAGGGCATGCGAAAATAGAAAATAACGGGCAAAAAGATGCGCCTTTTCCGACTCCGAGCCTAGATGGTTGAAAGCCTCGAAGTACTCCTTCGTCCGCTCGAGGAGATCTCCCGCATAAAGCGCCAACGGCTGTGACACGGTGACCCTCGGGCGCGCCTTGACCTTCGGCGTCTCAGGTCCACTCTTGGCCATCTCAGATTATCGGCTTAATTCCGGTGCCGGTATGCGACAAAGCCGAACAGAGTAGCCGCTGCGACGTTGAAGATTGCCCACAGCTCGCGCGGCAAATGAACCGGCATGAACGGGTTGAAGATCGCTGCCGCTCCAAACAGCGCCCAAGCCAGGGTGCGATTTTCAGGGCCTGATCGCCACACCATGGCTCCGCAGTAGATCCCGGCGAAAAAGACCACCACGCGGAGGAATTGGTAATAGCCGTACGGCCATGGCGCTACCGCCAGCAGCGAGGCAATAGCTACACAGATGCAGACCAACCGGACCGTTCCGGCCGGCGTCGAAAAGCATTATTTTCAGCAAACTTGATCCTCAAACGCCCAGCACGGTTGTTAGTGGAGTTTCGGCGCCCGCCATATATTTGAAAAGCCAGATTGCCCAAGTGATCGGCCAAATGAACGCCAACATCGCATCCAGGCTCAAGTTAATCAGGATTTTTACGACCACTGATGCATGGCCCTGCCATGTGTCGACGACATTCATCACGTAGGTGATCGGCCCGCCCAGCATGAAGAGGAGGCCCAGCGGAGCTGACATGATGTTCTTCAGCATGTTTGTGTCCCTCAGAAAGGCGTGACCTTCAGTGACAGTGATACGCGCCGGTCTTATGGTTGGTATGGCAACCGTTGGCATCAGTGCCGCCACTGTGTGCAAACGCGCCGGTCGCGCAAGCGATTATTGCAGCGGCCATAGCCGCGAGAAATGTTGTTTTCATTTTATTGCCCTCCCAAAGTATTTCAGACAGAGCACTATTGCCGGTCGGGCACAAGCTGCTCGTGGCACTGTGAACACAAATAGGATAGATGCTCCTCTGTGCAGGCCAAGATCGGGCGAGGAGAATACTTTGGATGGATTGCGATTGATGCACGTCCCGTTGGCGATCCTGCTGACATGGCCAAGGGTGGCGACGGCAAATGAATGCCTCTCGAAGTACACCAAGACCGACGTCTGCGCCTACGCAAAAAAAATGCAAACCGAAATGGCTCCAGCATTGCCCATGCTGATCAGTTCGAACATCTCCGTTCGGAGCATCATCGCAATCGGGCCAAGGATCGTTTTCAACGCCACCTGGGCTCAGACCGATGCGGAAGTAGACGCCAAATTGTTGGCTGCTGGCGTCTCGCGGCCGGTCTATGTCCAGAAGATCGATGAAATGACCAAAAACTATGTCTGTCGTGCGGAGGAACTATCTGCCTTCGTTCGCCTGGGCGGTGAGATCCAGTACACGTATACGACTGTGGATAATTTCCCAGTCGCGAACCCGCTCGTAGCACTCTGTCCTTAGAGCATCGCAGCACGGCTCATGACATGACTAGTCGCGGCCGATCAACCAGTTGATCAGCAGCCATGATCATTTGTTGGAACTCAATTGAGCCTGATCCGCACTAGCAAGTGGATAGAAGTGAATGTGCGGTTGCCCTTTAGCTCTACTATGCATAGAAACCACTCTGCCGGGGGGCGTAAAGTTGGGGTTGTGAGTGCGTGGGCTCTAAATTCGAAAAACTAAATAAGTTGCGTGACTCACTGCGAGAATCCAACCACGATTTTCGGGCGAGCACTCAGCTATTCAACAGCCTGGACCCTGCCAAGATCGACGGCGACCTGGATGTCATTAACCGCGGAAAGCAGCGCGGCGAGGTGAACCAACCCCCGAAAACGGCAAAGAATCTCGACGATGTCGAACATGCCATCGTGGAACGCGTTGAGGATGAGAAGAAGGCTGCGCATCACACTCTTGAGGACAACCTGCAACTCCTTGGAGGTCGTCTTGCCGGCCTCGATTTCGAGGAACAATTCGGTCTAATCCGTCAGACGAATGCCGCTAGCGTTTCGGACTTCAAAGCCTCGGTCGCCGTGGGCCTCGATGAACTTCACGGCCTGAGAAGGGCCCTGAACGACGCCGAAAAAGAGCATGCATGGTTTAAGGAGAAGCACGGTCTCGTTCGTGCCGCGCGTGTGCAGCACGGTGCCGCTCACATTTTCCGGCTATCGCTTCTGCTATTTCTGTTTCTGGTCGAGACAGCGATGAACGGCAACTTCCTGGCCAAGGGCAATGAGCAGGGATTTTTTGGTGGCATCCTTGAGGCTGCGGCATTCTCTTTCATCAACATCGGGGCGGCTTTGCTCCTGGCGGTTTTCTGCGCTCGTCTCGTCACCCATCGGTCGTTTTTCGTAAAATTCGTTGGGATCATTTCAATCCTTTTCTATATCGGCTTGGCGATTTCGATAAACTTGGCGCTAGCGCACTACCGTGAGGTCAGCGGCTCGCTCGCTGACGGCGCCGGCGCTGAGGTCATCCGTAATATGCTCGCCAATCCAGCGGGTCTCACGGACATCAAGTCCTGGTTGCTGTTTGCGATCGGCCTGATGTTTTCGCTTTTCGCTTTTATCGACGGCTGGTTCGTGCTCGACCCTTACCCAGGCTACACTGGCGTTGAAAATCGGCTCGTTCGACGGCGCGATGACTACATCGATCGAAAGAAGGAACTGATCGAAGAGCTGCAGGATGTCCGCGACGACCACAACGAAAAAGTGGAGGAAATCGTCAAGCAGCTTGGTAGTCGCCGGCGCGAGCACCGCGCGATTGTCGATCATCGATCGAGGCTTCTGGCTCTTTTTGCGCAGCATCAAGACCAATTGGAGCGAGCCTGCAATCAGCTTTTGTCGATGTATCGGGAAGCCAACATCCAGGCGAGGACCGAGCCGGCGCCCAAGCATTTCGGAACGCCCTACAAACTTGATCGCATCAAGCCATACGTCACCGGCGAGCGGGAGTGGAATGAGGGAGATGTTGGCGCATCAATTCGCCAGGCGCAGGAGGAACTCAACGAGCAGGTTCGTCTGATTGGTCAGGAATGCGAACGGGGAATTGAGCAGTACCGAGATCTTGATAAGCTTCACCCGGACAGCGTGAATGTCTAGGCGAACCCGCAGACGCAAGAAAGGCAATGCGGGTACCATTGCCGCGGCCATTGCCCTTGGTGTGCTATCCGTTGCGATGTTGGCCGGCTTCGGCTGGATGTGGACCAGGTCTGGCAATGGCCATATCGACGCCAACACGAATTGCCCATTGGACGGACCCTCCAGCCTGACCGCCGTCCTCATCGACGCCACTGATCCAATTTCGGCAACGACGATGGCTGATCTCAAGAACGAGTTCCGAAAGACCATTGGGCAGGTCGAGCCGGGTGGGTATGTGAGGATTTATACCCTGAGCTCGGCGCCTGGTGAGCTGACGGTGATGTTCGATGGATGCAATCCCGGTGATGGGTCGACCGTCGATAGTTGGACCAACAATCCTGCGCGGCGTCAAAAGAAGTGGGAAAACGCCTTCGGCGATCCTTTGAACAAACTTCCCGATGAAATCCCGAATGCGGCTTCCGCGAGCCAATCTCCGATCATGGCTGGAATTCAGAAAATCAAGCTGTCGCTCTTCGATAGCAGCTTGGCCAAACAGGGCAGTCCCAAGCGATTGGTGGTCGCCTCTGACATGATCGAGCATACGACGATTTACTCGCAGTACCGATCGGGACTGGATTACCAAAAATACCTCAACAGCGCCGCCGACCGCACATATGGGACGTCGCTGGATGGGGTGGGCATCACAATTCTTTATATCGATCGGGCAAAGAAGCCATTTCAGACCCTGGATCACGCGGAGTTCTGGACACATTGGGTCCAGAACCATCACGGCGAGTTCGAAAAGCTGGTTGGCTTGGATGGGTTAAACTGATGGCGAGAGCGCACGACAAACCTTTGCTGGATCATCCACGTCTGCCGGTCGTGGTTTTCGCGGCATTGACACTCGGCGGGTGTGTATTCATCGCCATTGCAAAACTCTCAGGCGTAAATCCGATCGTCGCGGCGGTAGCACCGGCCTGCCTGATGTTTTTCTATCTCGGGGTTTCGATCTTTGCTGGAAAGCTACAACTGCACGACGAGCAGACCGGCGATAACCTCTACTATATGGGCTTCCTGTTCACCCTGACGAGCCTTGGGGTCTCGCTGTTTCAGTTTGGAACGGAAGGCTCAACCGACACGATCGTCCAAAATTTTGGCATCGCGATCACGTCGACGATCACCGGTATTGCTCTGAGGGTTTTCTACAATCAGATGCGGCGCGATCCCGCGGACATTGAGCGAACGGCGAGGCACGAACTTGCCGACATGACACGGCGTGTAAGAGCCGAGATGGAAAGCGTAACCAGGGAGTTCGCCGACTTTCGTCGTGTCAGCCATCAAATGCTCGAAGAGGGCTTTGCAGAGATTGCCGAGCAAGCGGCACGCAATGGGGAGCACATTCGATCTGCCCTGGACAATATTGCCATGGAATCGATCAAGCCTGTCCAAGAGGCGTCTGCCAAGCTCAGTGACGCGTTGCAGCACAATTTCGGGCAAGTCGAAACCCAGTTTGCTTCGATAGCGAACCGCGTTGGAGCTGCAGCGGATTTGCTGGATAAAGCCAACAGCTCGATGTCCAACTCTGTTGGAAAGCTCGGTAATCAAGCCGACAATATGGCTGCCAAGCTGGAAAAGGTGGTTGTTCCTGATGAGGTGCTGAAGAACGATCTGGCGCCGATGGTCAAGCTCCTGGGTAATGCTGTCGCACAATATGCGATAAAAACCGAAACAGCCTCGCAAGAGCAGCAAACGCGGATGACCGGTCTTGCCGACGCAGTGATCAAGGTGGCGACTGGAGTGGAGAGAGCGGCAGCGGCCGCAGAAAAGACCGCAGAAACTGTCCAAGCGCAGCAGCGTTTGACTGAGGAGTTCATGGCTGTGATGCAGAAACACAGCAATGAAACACGCGGCCTCGTCGCAACCCTTACACAACATAGCCTCCCGGCCGTGCGCACTCCCCAGCCTCTGAGCAATGCGATAGCGAACGATGTCGAGCGAGTGGCGGCACCTTCCACTGTTGCCTCCCCTGTGGAGACGCCAATCAAGGTTTCGGATGACACGGAGGGCGACACCTTCCGATCGTTAAGCAGTCCGGCGGAGGTGGAGAAGGGTGAACCGCCAAAGAGAGCAAGTTGGTGGGGCAGGTGAGTGAGGTTAGCGGAACAGCCATTACGTTTGAGCGCAAGGGCTATGGCCGCGGCCTGATACTCGGCCTGACGATGGCTGAGACGATGCTGCTTCTCGTTTTCTGCCTTTTGCTTGCTGCAGGCGCGCTCATCGCCAAGACAAAGAAAGAGGCTGCGGCAGCGCAGAAGATTGCGCAGTCCCTCAATGAGAACGCTCGCAAGCTTGACGAGGAAAACAAGCGGTTGCTGGCTCAGCTGAATGCCATGGTCAAGCCTGCAAGTCGACGCAATGTACCAGATCAAGAATGGCGTGAATTGGTCCGGGCCAAAGAGGCCGCAGAGGCAATCAAAAAAGTGGGACTGACCCTTGAGGAAGCGGTGAAAAGCGCGCCGGCCGCCAAAGTCCTCTCTGACAACGACGTCGACGTTGATCAGGCCAAAGCCATGATCGAGAAGATGAAGGTTCTGCGCGAGCTCGGCTACGTTGGCACGGGCAAGACGTCCAAGGATCTTGCTGACGCACTGAAGAAGGCAAGGAACGAGGCCTCTGCTGACAAGCCACACGATTGGCCACCGATCATCAGTCTTAGCGAGCTCGATGGCTATAATTTCGATACTGGAAGTGCGGAGCTTTCCGGTGGCTTCAAAACGAAGTTGCGGCAGATGTCGAAGACCATTGCTGGAATTGCAACTTCCTATGGTGTGGACGTCATTGAGGTGATTGGCCACACGGACGAGCAGGCGATGTCCGGTGACTCATCGAATATGGACAGAGGCCTTCAGCCCGTACTGGCGCGCAAGATGGACATTGGCACACTCCATCCTGCCGACAATGCCGGGCTTGGATTAGCGCGAGCGATCTCCGTCACAGGCATCCTGCGCGATATGCCGGAACTGAAAGGCTTCACCATCCTGCCAATGTCCGGCGGCCAGTTGATATTGCCTGGCGACCGGCTCACCGACGGCGCACAGGCCGGCGACGTCAAGGCGAGGAGGCGAATTGAGATCAGGGTCAGGCAACGTTCGCGAGAGACAGATATTGGACTGGTTCCGGTACCAAAGTTGTGAGGCGAACTGCCCTTGGGTTTCGCTCACAGGGCTTGGGGGGGATTGCGGGGATGGGGTTTTACGTTCGAAAATCGATTAGTGCGGGACCTTTCCGCTTTAACTTCTCGTCTGGCGGGGTTGGCGCGTCCGTTGGCGTGCAAGGTCTTCGTATCGGGACTGGCCCACGAGGGCATTATATTCATGCAGGCGTCGGCGGTCTCTACTACCGAGGCACTTTGGGAAAGCGCAGCGCCAAGCAGACGCTGCAACTGTCTGAATTCCCATCTGGGCCAAAGCCCCATCCAACATCCTCACCCGTGGAATATGTCAGCGGTGGCGTCGTGATGAGAGAAATCGAGTCCGCCGATGTGATCGAGATGCGTGATGAGACATTTGCCAATGTGCTTGATGAAATCAATGCGAGGCAATCGCAGACGCGAATGTCGCTCATCCTGGCCGTGCTGTTTGGGATCGCCGGATTGATCGCAGGCGCAATGCTGGGAGGTGGGGTGGCGCTGATCGGTATTGCTGCCTTTTTGCCGGGCATGCTTATTGGCAACTGGTTGGACAGCTACCGCCGGGTGAGCGTGCTCTACTATGATTTGGAGCAGGACGCGGAGGCGGCCTACGGGCGACTTGTCGCCGCCTTTGACACGCTCACACGCTGCGCGGCGAGTTGGCATGTCGCGGCTGGTGGCAAGATAGAGGATCTGACGACTTGGAAGCGCAATGCGGGAGCCACGATGTTGGTCGATAAAAAGTCGACGACGCTCCAAGCTTCCTTGCCGACGGTTGTTCGCAGCAATGTCACACCACCGTCGATACACGTCGGCCGGCAAATCCTTTATTTCATGCCAGACATGATTTTGGTGAAGGACGGAAACCAGTACGGTGCCGTTGGGTATGGAGACCTCAGGACGCAATTTGCCCCCAGCAATTTTATTGAGACCGGCAAAGTTCCATCTGATGCTGAGATCGTGAGCTATACCTGGGCTCATCCCAATAAGAATGGCGGACCCGACAAACGCTTCAGAGATAATCGGCAGATCCCTGTCTGTCGCTACGAAGCCTTGCGGTTTTCTAGCCCATCCGGGCTCAACGAGCTGGTGGAATTTTCCAAGACAAACGTCAGCCAGCCCTTTTGCCAGGCTCTATTGGCACTCGCGCAAATGCACCGAAACGCTGGTGGCCAGTCCGGCTTGCTGAAAGCGCGCTAAGGAATTGGCTTGGTCAGCAAATGCCTTCGCACGGAATTCCGTCGCCGTCCCGGTCCAATTTGGGTCCCCAGCTACAGTTATTGAGATACCAGCGCGCCTCATCGCATGAGGAGATTTGCTTACAATAGCGACGCGGTTGACACGAATAGCTCTGAGCTATTTGGCGACGGCCTGTAAGGCCGTAGGATGTGTCATTACCGGGTTTATTGTTGGCTGCATGTGTTGCTCGCCAATCCCAAGGGGCTGTGAAAGTGCCAACCCAGATGCCAATCTTGGCCCTTTGGGCATCTGCCTGTTGTGACGCGTAACTACCATGGCTGTATCGAGGCCAATCCAGGGCATAACCCTGTTCGACCATCCAAGACGCAATGCTAGCACCGTCCGCCCGCTGACAATCACCAACGAAGCGGTTGTAACGATCCCACGAAACAAAGTTGCACTGGATGGGTCGGGATTGACTGAGGAAGATGTCCAGTGCTTCTGCGGATTTGCGGCCGCATGGGTATTCTTGCCCGCTTGCGTCGCTGCAGTTTTGGCTGCTTTCAGGTGCGTCGATGCCATTGAAACGAATACGCTGTCCGTGGATCTCGATCGTGTCCCCGTCAACGATGGACGCTACGCCGACGATAGGCTTCGGTTTTGACCCGAGTGCGCTTGCTGTATTGGGTCCCGCGATCTGGTTGCCCCACCCTGTAAAGTAGGAGGTGACATAAGCGCCCACTGCTAGCGTGATCACCAGGATCGCGGCTAATGATTTATGTGAAAAGAAACGCTTGCGCATAATTGAAACCCGGCCGCGTCTTGGCCGCGAGCTGCGGCGATGGGAATAGCGATCGCGATTCAATTTTCGATCCTTTGCGAAGCTGCCAAATGTTTTGCTAGCGCGTCTTTGACTTCTTGGCTGCTGCTTTCTTGGGCGCGGCTGCTGTGCGACCGAGGCCAATCGATTTTGCCAATCTGGAGCGATTGGCTGAATAGTTAGGCGCGACCATGGGGTAATCGTTGGAGAGGCCCCATTTTTGGCGATAGGCGTCGGGCGTCAGTCCAAAATGCGTGTTCAAGTGTCTCTTGAGGGACTTGAACTTTTTGCCGTCTTCGAGGCAGACGATGTAGTCTGGAGTGACTGAGCGCTTGGGGTTGACCGCGGGAACTTGGTCGGGTTTTTCCGGTTCGGACGGCTGGCCGATACGCGCTAATGACGAATTGATGCTGGCAATAAGGTCCGGCAATGAGGAGACCGGCACTGAATTCTTGCTCACATAAGCCGCAACGATATCGGCGGTAAGCTCCATCAGCGCGGTGGCCGTATTTTGGATTTCGTCAGTCACTTCATGGCTCCGGACTTCTGCAGTGAAATCCCGATCTATTACTTATCGGCTAAAAAAACCAGTAGAGGGAGGATACTAAATGCCAGGCGCTAATAGTGATGAATGTTAAAGCGCCAATCAGAATGCGGAACCACGAGAGACGGTGGATTGATTGGGCGCGGCGTTTTCTTTGTATGACCAGGAAAGCGGCTTGAGGCTCACAGGCGGATGCATTTAGATTTGGACGAGTAGGACCTACGCATGACATTTTCGAAAGACCCGCCGCCGGAGGTTAAGCCCCAGAAGGATAAGGCAAAGACTGGATCTGAATTGGACCGCGTTCCAAGTGCGGGAGCCATTCGGGTCCGCAACGGACTCTCTGTGTCAGAAAAAGACATTGTGGAGGCGGCTAAATACGGGGGCAGGGAGCGAGAATCCTCGTCGGATAGCGACTAGGCAAAGGGGGCCAAGAATGCAGGCTCTGACCCATATCACACGTCGCAATATTGGACGGTGTCCAGAAGTGATCGCAGTCGTTTCTAATTGAACACGGCTGTTTTTTCTTGCGCGAACGCTCTACGCGGGCTCTAGCTGGTTCTCCTTTCAAAGGGGATGTAAGTCTTGGACGTAAAACAGTCAGTCTTCCAAAGCGATCTCCCTCTAAAGGAGAAACTCGAGCGCGCCAGGATGGAGTTGCTCGATCTTTCCGCCCGCAATCGACTTTTGAATGTGCCGCGGTTTTCCAAGAGCGCGAAGACGATCGATATCGTCGATGAGAAGTCGTCCGAAATTTATCGATTGCTGGTGACCGAAGGAAAGGCTTTTACCTTCCTGGCCGGCAAGCCCGATAGGCCGAAAGCGGGCCAGGATGAAAGCAGCCCTCCAGACGAAGAGATCGACTATTCCCCCGTCGCTCTCGCCCAACCAGAGGACGATGGAGTCGATAACAGAGGGATATCCGCGCGGCACTCGGACACCAAGCTGCAGACGCGTATGACCCCAACTGGGCTGCAGCGGCGGCTCCTTGATCTCTACCATGATGCCCGCACACTCGAGGAAGAGCAGGGCGTCAATATCCTCTTTCTGGCCCTTGGAATGCTGAAGTGGATTGACCCGAACAACAAAGAGAACATCCGTCAGGCCCCCCTCATTTTGGTGCCGGTTCGGCTTGAGCGAGGGGCCGCTGGAGAAAAATTCCGCCTACGAGCCCGGCCGGAAGATCTTACCGCAAACCTCTCCTTGGAACTCTATCTCGACCGCATTCACAAGCTCGCTCTGCCGCGTTTTGAGGTGGGAGATGACTTCGACGTCTCGGCCTATCTCGATGCCGTTGCCGAAGCAATTTCGACCAAAGAGGGTTGGGAGGTGCTTCGCGACGATATGGTGCTCGGCTTCTTCTCGTTTGCGAAGTTCTTGATGTACCGTGATCTGGATCCGGATCTCTGGCCCGATGGCGCAAAGATTATCGAACAACCGAAGATCCGCTCGCTTCTTTCAGATGGTTTCGAAACACGCGAGCCGCTTATGTCGGACGACATAGCGATTGATCCGCACATTGCGCCCGCCGAAATGTTGCATATCGTCGACAGTGACAGTTCTCAGACACTGGCGATCCATGACGTCAGAAAAGGTCGCGACCTCGTTATCCAAGGTCCGCCTGGGACAGGAAAATCGCAGACGATCGCAAACATTATTGGGTCGGCCGTTGCCGACGGAAAGACCGTGCTGTTCGTGGCCGAAAAGATGGCAGCGCTGGAGGTCGTCAAGCGACGGCTTGACACTGCTGGGGTGGGGGACGCCTGCCTTGAGCTGCATAGTAACAAGGCGAACAAGCGCATGATGCTAGAGGAGCTGCGGCGAACCTGGCAACTCGGATCGCCCAGGGGCCAGCTTCCTTCTTCCCTAACTGATCGCTTGCTGGAGGCTCGCGATAAACTCAACGCACATGCTGCACGAATGCACGTTGCGTTCGGAGCGTCCGAACTCACTCCTTATCAGGTTCTCGGCCAGCTAACCCGACTAAGGCAGGTCGGTCAGAAACCAGTGGACATCGAACTTACGGATGCCACAAGCTGGACAACTGACGGCGTTTCGCAACGTCGCAAATTGCTCGATGAGGTCTCTCAGCGGATCAACGAGATCGGCTTGCCGATCCACCACCCGTGGCGGGGAGTTGGCCTGGATGTCGTTCTTCCAACGACCATTGAGAGGCTCGTCCCACGCATCGCGGCGTTGCTGGACCAAGCCAAGGCACTGCACGCCAAACTGGTCGGTATCGCTGAGCGGATCAAGGCCGAGCCTCCGAAAATTCTCAGCGACAGCGGCGAGATAGAAGATCGCGCTGAGCTTCTCGCGTCCGCGCCTGGACTTCCTGCCGAGGCGCTCGTCTCGCCGGTATGGGATGAGCGTCCGAAAGACATTTCATCGCTTCTCTGGTCAGGAACGGATTTCGCCCGCAAGTCCGAGGAACTTTCGGAGCAGTTGGCGGCAACGGCTATCGACACGCCAATTGAAGGTCTCGAGACAGAGCTTGCAAAGCTTCCCTCGGAATTTCCGAAAGATGGTTTCCATCGTGCGCGACAGCTCACCATTCTGCTCCCACGCTTGAGGGAAGAAGCTGAGCGCCTGAATCAGGAACTCGGATCGGCGATATTGCCAGACACGTTGGCAGGCTTGCTCAGGCTGGCCGTGACCGGCGAGCGAGTAGCGGCAGCACCTGACGCAAGTCCGGAGGCCTTCGCAGCCACCGTTTGGGACTCCGGACTTGAGCAGGCAGGCGACCTTGCCGACAGCGTAGCGACGCTTGAGGCTGCCAGAGCCGACCTTCAGGGCAAGGTTGTTGACGCGGCGTGGAGCACCGAGGTGGCCGCGGCGCGGCAGGCGCTCGCCACACACACGGGAATATTGAAAGCATTGAACGGCGACTACCGTCGCGCCACAGCACTTGCGCGGACTATTGTGGTCGACCCTAGCGCGCCTGCGACGCAGATAGTTGGTCTCCTCGACCTTTTGATGAAGGGTCAGGCTGCCGCAGCAAGAGTCCGCGAAGGCGACGCTTTTGGCCGTTCCGCCTTCGGGGCAGATTGGCGTGGGGAGCGATCGGCTTCCGCGCCACTGCTCGCGCTAGTGGAGTGGATGCGGACTCTACGAGGGCTAGGCCCCGAACCTCGGATTATCGCCGGCCGGATGGCGGAACGCTCCGAGGCCGGTGCGCGTGCAGCGCGCGTTCGCAAGGTTATCGAAATCGGTCGGCCAATTATCGAAGGTTTCTGGAACGATCTCGGGCACCTCGCGTCATCCATGCTAGGCGACGTGGCTTCCGCCGAGCGGGCCTCGCTGCAACTGATGGAAGCGAAGGCGAGCACTGTAGCTCAAGCCGATGATGCGTCACGACAGGTTCTGACTGACGTTCCGGATCTAATCACTGAGCGGGTGGAGCTACTGCGCCGACTAGGCAGACTACAAGCACTTGCTCAAGGGATCGATGCGGGAGAGAGCCTTGGCAAGTTCGTATTCGGCTCGTCGTGGCACGGTCGAGGATCCGATTGGGCCGCTCTCACGCAAGCCGAGCTTTGGCTGAAAGAAAATGGCTCGATCCGACATCTGGCTGCGCGGTTGCCTGAAAGAATCGAGATCGCAAACTCGGCACGTTCAGCACGTGAAGCGGCCCAAGCGGCAGCGCGGGAATTGAAGGCGCTTACAGGGGATTTGAAAGCCGATGCTCCCTCCTTGTTTGGAGTAGTCGATTTTCCGGACGTCGCGATAGGCGAGGTCGTTTCTCGGCTGCAGGGTTGGCTCGATCATCAGGAGCAGCTCTCGAAATGGGTTGCCTATGAAGAGCGATCCGAAACGGCCCGAAAGGCTGGACTGGGACAGTTGATAGACGGCCTAGCCAACGGCCAGATTACAACAGGATCGGCTCGATCAGTTTTTGATATGGCCTACTACGAACGAATGTTTCTGGCGATGGCGACCGATGAGCCGGAGCTGGCAAGGTTCGACGGGGAACTGCATTCCAGGGCTGTACGTGACTTCGCAGATCTGGACCGCCAGCGCATCAAGGCCGGCGCCATCGAAGTTGTAACGGCTCATCACCGGAAAATTCCTTCAAGAGACGGCGGAGCTGGACCTGTCGGACTGCTTCGTTCTGAGATGGCGCGCAGACGAGGCCACATGCCCATCCGGCAATTGATGCAGAAGGCAGGCCCTGCCATCCAGGCGCTGAAGCCAGTGTTCATGATGAGCCCGCTTTCGGTGGCGCAATTCCTGTCGCCCGGCCGGATGTCCTTCGATCTGCTCGTGATGGACGAGGCGTCTCAGATCCAGCCCGTGGACGCACTTGGCTCGGTCGCCAGGGCCAGTCAGGTGGTCGTCGTTGGCGACGAACGCCAACTGCCACCCACGACATTCTTCGCGAAGATGACAGGCTCGCAGTCTGAAGATGACGAGGGTGAGGGCGCGCAGGTCGCCGACATTGAAAGCATCCTCGGCCTGTTCACGGCCCGCGGCTTGCCGCAGCGTATGCTGCGCTGGCACTACCGTAGCCGTCACCAATCTCTAATCGCAGTATCGAACAGCCAGTTCTACGAGAACCGGCTTTTCATCGTGCCAAGCCCTTATACCCAAGAGGCAGGTATGGGGTTGCGGTTTCATCATGTGCCGGAGGGGGTCTTCGATTCCGGCGGCACAGGAACCAATCCGGTAGAGGCGAGAGCAGTAGCGGAGGCGATCATCCGTCATGCGAAGGTGAACCCGCAAGAGACTCTAGGCGTTGCAACATTTTCGGTTAGCCAACGCCGCGCGATCCAGGATGAACTCGAAGCGCTGCGGCGACTAAATCCCGACACCGAGGAATTCTTTCACGCTCATCCAAGCGAGCCATTCTTCGTCAAGAACCTCGAAAATGTTCAAGGCGATGAGCGCGACGTGATCATGATCTCGGTGGGGTATGCCAAGAATGCCCAGGGATACATGGCCATGCGTTTCGGCCCTCTTGGCGCGGAAGGCGGCGAGCGTCGGCTCAACGTCCTCATAAGCCGCGCCAAGCGCAGCTGCGAAGTATTCGCGTCCATCACAGACGAGGACATCGACCTGGAGCGTGGCAAAGGGAAAGGCATCTTCGCCTTCAAGCTCTTCTTGCACTACGCGAGAACAGGGCGAATTTCGCTTGCCCAAGTCACGGTTCGCGAAATGGATTCAATCTTTGTAGAACAGGTAGCCAACGCGCTGATCGAAATGGGTTATCAGGTTCATGCTCAAGTGGGCATTGCCGGCTTCTTCATCGACCTCGCAGTTGCGGATCCAGAGAGGCCAGGCCGCTATATTCTTGGCATCGAATGCGATGGCGCAGAATATCACTCATCTCGCTCGGCCAGAGATCGAGACCGGCTTCGGCAGTCGGTTCTGGAAGACCATGGTTGGATCATCCATCGCATCTGGAGCGCTGACTGGTTCCAACGGCCTCGTGAGCAGCTGGAGCGAACCATACTAGCGATTGAGGCCGCCAGAAAAGAACTCGATGAGCGGGCCGAATTGGGGGTCCAGAGAAATCGAGCTGTAGCCGTGCAGGTTGTTACGGTCGACCGAGGCAACGTGACGGAAATCGGTCTCGAAAGCACAAACGGATCCGAGACACCCAATCGAGCCTACGAAGAGGCCGAACTAAAGCGACCGGGATCGTTCGAACTCCACGAGACGCCCAGCGGAATCATGGCCGGACTGGTCGAGCAGGTCGTGGCTACAGAAACGCCAATCCATGTCGACGAAATAGTTTCGCGTATTCGGGACGCCTGGGGTCTGCAGCGGGCCGGTGGCAGGATTCAGGATGCAATCGAGCGGGGGGTAAGCATAGCACAGAGAGGTGGTTCAGTAGCCCGTCGAGGCAACTTCTGCTTCAAGCCAGGTGTTCCTGTTCGTCTCAGGGATCGCAGTGGGGTCGTGTCCGCTGGATTGCGCAAGCCCGAAATGATTGCGCAGGACGAGGTCGCCCAAGGCGCTATGGAAGTCGTGAAATCCAACCTCGGTGCGACAGAGGAAGAAATCGCCACAGGCGTTGCCAGGATGCTGGGCTTCAAAGCCACAAGCGCACAATTAAGGCAGCTGATTTCAGCTGGGGTCGCCGATTTGGTTGCCAAAGGAGTGTTACGGTCCCAAGACGGCTTGTTGGTGGCCGGCGAATCCGCGAGCGAGAAATTAGCTGAAGTGTAACGGGGCGCTGCAGCGCCCTCGTTGCAATTTCTGTCGAAGCTCGGAACACCTCTTTTGCTGGCGGAGGCCGAATGGCATTTCGATTCGTACACACGGCCGATATTCATCTCGACTCGCCGCTTCGTTCGCTGGCGATGCGAAATCCCGATCTTGCCGGGCTGGTGGGCGACGCCAGCCGCCAGGCATTCGTTTCGATAGTGGATCTCTGCCTTGAGGAACGTGTGGCCGCGTTGGTCATTGCTGGCGACCTATACGATGGCGACCAGACTTCAATGAAGACAGCGCGGTTCTTGGGCGCGCAGATGACACGCCTGCACCAGGCCGGCATCATGGTTTTCAAGATCCGCGGTAATCATGACGCCCTGTCGCGGATTTCCAAACAGCTGGTATTTCCCGACACCGTTACCATCTTTGGTGGTCGTGCTCAGTCGGTATTGCAGACAGCCGGCGGTCTGGACGTCGTATTCCATGGTTTGAGCTTTGCGAACCCTAAGGCGCCGGACAGCCTGTTAACCAAATATCCGGCGGCTCGTGAAGGGGCCGTCAACATAGGCATCATGCATACCAGTCTGGCTGGATCGCCAGGTCACGACGTTTACGCGCCCTGCAGCATCGCTGACTTGCACGCCCACGGTTTCGACTATTGGGCCCTCGGCCACATCCATGCTCGCCAAGTCCATCCTGGCGCCAGTGCCGTGGTGATGCCGGGAATACCGCAGGGGAGGGATATCAACGAGGCCGGTGAGAAATCAGTCACCCTGGTGACGGTGCGCCACGACCGTTCGGTGGAGATCGAGGAACGGCTGACCAGCGTTGCGCAGTTCGAACGGGTGAGCGTCGACCTTACCGGAGCGGTGGAGTGGCCCGAGGCCGTCGCGCGTGTTCGCTTCGCACTCGAAGAGATGCGGGCAACCGTCCGATCGCGTCATGCTGTGGCTCGCATTGGCCTGACAGGAACGTCACCACTGATGTGGGCGCTGATCCGCGACAGGGACCTCCTTCTTGCCGAAGCCGAACAGGCTGCGGAACAGCTAGGCCATACGTGGGTGGAGAAGCTCGAGCTTGACCTCGCGCCGCCTCGGACGGAGACCGCCGAGGATATTGCTGATCCGATTTTCGAACTCGAGCAATCAATGCGTGCCGATGCCACCTCGGAGGCCTTCCGCGCTGAGGCGAGGGCGTTCGTCCAAAAGATGGTCGCCGACCTTCCGGCCGACGGGCGGGATTTTGCTGGGACGGACGAAGCCGGGCTGGAACAGTTCCTCGATCAGGTGCTTTCCAAGGGCGCGGACTTGGTGACTGCCCGCCTTAAGGCCGGTGGATCGTCATGAGGTTGCGGCGCCTTGACCTCATTCGTTATGGAAAGTTCACCGATCGTTCGATCGACTTCGGACCCAAACCGGAATCCGGACCTGATCTGCATATCGTGTTTGGCCTGAATGAGGCCGGCAAATCGACTGCGCTTTCGGCCTATCTAGACTTGCTGTTCGGCATCGAGGAACGGAGCCGCTACAACTTCCTGCACGAGTACAGTGCCATGCGCATCGGCGGGGTGCTGGAACTGGCCGGCTCCGAACACACGTTCACGCGTACGAAACAGCGCAGTAATTCGCTATTGAATGCGACGGGCCAACCGGTAAGCGAGGTGGCGATCACGGCGCATCTCGCCGGTCTGTCGCGCGACGCCTACACGACGATGTTCTCACTCGATGACGAGACGTTGGAAGCCGGCGGAAAATCTATCCTGGAGTCGCGGGGCGACCTCGGCAAGCTTCTGTTCACGGCCAGCGCCGGTCTTGGGAACGCAAGTGATACGTTGAACGCCCTCGAGGCCGAAGCAGACGCTCTGTATCGGAAGCAGGCGCATGGAACCGAACTGGCGCTGTTGAAGAAGCGCCTTGTTGACGTAAAGTCGCGCAGGGATGCGATCGACACCCTTGCATCAACCTACGAGGGCCTGGAGGCCGAACGTCTCGATGCAGCGCAGCAGTACGGCCGAACCATCAGCGATCGGGCGGTGCTGGTGGCCAGGCTGGATACCTTTGCTCGTTACGTGCGTGCTGCGCCGATGCTGGCGGATATCCGGCGCAAGATTGCCCGGCTGGATCAGCTGCCGGACATCGCCTCCCCAGCCCGGACATCGACGGGAAGTGTCACCGAACTGATCGATGACGATGCCAGCCTCAGAACGCGGCTGTCCGCAAACATCGACGAGACCGAGCGCCTGGCGGAAAAAGTCACTGCGGTCGACGAGGACGAACCGATCCTGTCGATTTCCGAACGCATTCGCGGGCTGGCGGAGAGCAAGGTGCGCCATACCGCGGCTGGCTTTGACTTGCCCACTCGCAGGATGGAGCTGCAAATCCTCAACAACAGCGTGGCGAGCTGCCTTGCCGCCTTGGGCCGATCTTCCGAGGCGGATCCTGGCGCGCTGCTTCTGCCTGCCGTCACCGTTGGCGTCGTTCGCGCCATGGTCGAGCAGAGGTCCGGGATTGCTACCGGGATGCGTGCCGCTCGCGACGAAGCCGCGGCGGCACTCGATGCGCTGCAGGTGGCAAGGCAGCGGGTCGGCGAGGAAAGGGCGGTGCCCGAACCTGCCAGGGCAAGGCTGGGCTCGGCTTTGTCGAAAGCGCGAGCAAGCGGACACCAGGCAGAGATTAGGACGGCTCGCGAGGCGGAAGATGCGGGAACAATCCGATGGAAGGCGGCGCTCGCGCGCTTGCGTCCATGGAACGGAGATGCCCTCGCTCTCGCCAACGTCGCGGTTCCGAGCGCCGGGCAGATTGCCGCCTGGAAGACGGTAGCGTCAGAACTGGCAAGGAACACCGCCGTACTTGCCGAACGCCTTGCTGAATACGAGGGCAACCATGCCATGCTCGCCGCACGATTGGATGCCCTTCGTGCCTCGGGCGACATTGTCGACGATGAAGCGGCTACCGCCATCCGCCGAGTTCGCGATGATGCGTGGGCAACGCACCGCGCAGCGCTGACCGGTGACACCGCTGACGACTTCGCCGTGGCATTGGCGCGCGATGACATTGCCAGCGCAGGCCGGCTGGCCGGCGCGGCGGATCTGGCTGAGATCCGGGCAACTACGCGCGAGCTGGCCGAGGCCGCGGCCAACCTGTCACGCAACGGCATCCAACGCACACAGCTCGGCAAGGATGTGGATACCCAATTGTTGGAAATCCGCGCGGCCGCCAGGGACCTGCTCGGAGACGCCGTGGAACCTTCGTCTGAGCGCCTGATCGAAAGGATCGAGGATCAGATCGAGGCGCGCAGCGATGCGCTCGCTGCCTGGGAGCAGATCGAACTTGCTCGCTTGAAGGCCGAGCGAGCCGCTGACGCCGGCGAGCAGATACGCTTGGAAATGAGAGCAGTGCTGGGAAGCGTCGGCATTGTATCAGAGTCCAACGACACCCTCGAAGCAATCATGGCCATCGCGGAGCCGTTTCTGGATCGGCAGCGCAAGGTGGACGCCGAGTATGCCGAGGCGCTCAGAATGGTGAGCTCCAAAGAAGAGGATCTAGCGGCACGACGGGTTGCAGTAGGTGTGGCGGAGCGTCGCGAGGAGGAATGGCTGGCCGGCATTACCGAAGCACTCAAGGGAACTTGGCTCGAAAGCGGGCTCTCCGCATCCGGCGTCGGCACTGTGCTCGATCAATTGGCCGAACTTTCAAGAAGCCTGCAGGAACGGGACGACCTGCAGCTGCGTATCGACAAGATGGAGGCCGACAGGGCCAATTTTCTGGTCGAGGTCATCGCCGTTGCGGTTGAAGCCGACGAGCCGACGAAGGATACCGACCCGGAGCAGTTGGCCATCCGCCTTGCCGAGCGCCTAGAGCGTGCCGAGCGGACACGTGAAACGAAGGCAAGCCTCGGCAACGACCTGAAGCGCCTCAAGGAGGCGCGCGACATCCTCGACACTGAGATTTTGGCACACGAACGCCGCAAGAACGAGGTGCTGGGCGTCTTTGGTGTCGCCACTCTGCCCGAGGTAGTCGAACGCGATGAGCTGTTGCGTGAGCGCGATGGCTTGCGCACCACCGTCGCCGAACTTGAGGAACGGATAGTGGCGGAGCTCGCGGTCGACGGATTCGAGCAGGCCCGCTCGATCCTGGACGCGATCGATTTCGACGGCCTCGCGGTCGAGAAGGCTGAGGGTGAGCAGCGGCTTCGCCTGTTCGATGAAACCATCCAGCAACAGCTGATCCGGCAGACGCGCGCGGCCGACAAGCTGGACGCCATCGGCGGTGATAGTGCGGTTGCACGCCTGGATGCTGAACGGCGCACAACCCTGCTGGAAATCGAGGAGAAGGCCGTTCGCTACATAGAGCTGAAGCTTGGCATCATGTCGGCTGGCAATGCTTTGCGGATCTACCGTGAGAGCCATCGCTCCGGCATGATGGCGCGCGCATCAGACGCGTTCAAGCTAATGACGCGTGGCCAGTATTCGGGGCTGACAACCCAGCCTGTAAGAGGTGGTGAGGTTCTCATTGCTGTGCAGGGTGACGGGCAATCCAAGGTCACCGAAGCGCTTTCAAAGGGTGCACGATTTCAGCTGTACCTTGCCCTAAGACTCGCCGGTTATTACGAGTTCGCGCAATTTCGGCCCTCGGTCCCATTCGTCGCCGACGACATCATGGAGACGTTCGACCATATTCGCTCGGAGGAGGTTTTCAGGCTGTTCGGAGCGATGGCAAACACAGGTCAGGTCATCTACCTGACGCACCATAAGCATCTATGTGAAATAGCTGAGGCTGTCGTACCGGGAACGAGGATCCATCAACTCGCACAGTAATTTTCTCCGGAATACGTGAACGAACCAGTGAAGGACGCCGAATTTGACGGCAAGTATGCGCCCAAAGTCAGACGTTCCGGCAAACTTCGCGTTCGTCCAAAAGCGGACATATCGCCCGAGCCATAGACGGCCCCGATGTGCCCATAATGGACGTCCTGCAAATTCATTGTCCTGCCGAATCTGGACTTCGAGAGCTGGCCCTAAACAGCAATTGTATCGCGCCTAGCCGTCCTATCGCCGGGGCGCCAATTGTAAACAACGGCGAACTATACCAATATCGTTACTGGCTTCTTCCGGTGCGACTCGGGAGAACGGGATGGGCAATGAACGCGAAGACGCAAACGGGAAAACACAGCGCCGCTGGCCAATACCTCGGCTATGCGCTTCAACCTGTACGCCTTTGCTTTCACCTGCTCAACGCGCCTAGCGGCGCCTTGGTCTCTCTTGAACATTTAGACGATGTGGCGGTTCACCTGGTCGGCGGCGAAGTCGTTCTTGAGCAAAGCAAGAGCGCACTGAAGCAAAATCCGATATCCGACTGGGCTGCGGACCTGTGGAAGTCTCTGGCCAACTGGCTCAGCTTCATGGCGGCGGGAGAGATCGACCCGGCGACCAGCCATTTCCGGCTATATGTCACACCGGTGAAGGCGGGTGCCTTCGCGATCGCGCTGAACGACGCGAAAACAGATGCCGACGTGGAGGCGCTGGTCGCTAACCTCGCCAAAGCCCACAGCAAGCTGAAAGCTGCACCGGCATGCGACGCCGACGTCCAAGCTTTCCTGAACGCTGATGCGGCTCATTGCGCCGCCTTGGTCAAGAATCTCGCCGTTATCAGCGTCGATGCAGATCCCGTCGATCCGATACGCGCGATCTTCAAGCCGACGGTCTCTCCGCTCATCATCGACCTAGTGTGCGAACGCGCGATCGGCGCTGCGAAGGAGGCGGCGGACAGGCTGATTAGAGCTGGCAAGCCCGCCATCTTGGACGTGGACGCGTTTCAGGCCGAGCAAAGAGCATTTGTTCAGAAGAACAACCTTCCAGGGCTGCTGTCGTCTTTCACCAAGCAACCGCCTGTCGAGGCCATCGAACAATTGATCGCCGACCGTCCCGCCTTCGTCCGCCAACTCGAGCTGATCGAGGTGGGAGACGAAGCGTGCGTCCGGGCTGTTAGCGATTACCTTAGGACGCTCGCCGACATCTCGATCTGGGGCGAAAGCGGGCTAATCTTTGAGAAGAACCTAAGTGACTGGGACGATGATCTTGTCGGTCGCTATGAGCACGTCAGTGCAGAGGTGCACGACATACAGGCCGGACACCCCGCAACGGTTCGTGGTAGAATAGTTTACAGGCGCTGCGCGCAGTTGCAGCCTCCACTCGATGGTCGAGTCGTCCCCGGTCATTTCGTCCACGGATCATTCAACGCCCTTGCCCACGGCCTGCGCCTCGGCTGGCATCCCGACTACCAGACTCTTTTGGAGCCAGCGACTTGATTGAGGCTGGCCGATCGCACCTACCGCTCAGCGACCTCGCCCTTGTCCAGAATCCAGGACTTGGGGCTTTCGCATTGTGGCAATTTGGCCAAGGTTTCCAGGCTGAGGACGAACGTCCAGCGCCGTTCGCCTTGGCGTTTCTCGTGCTGCCAATCGTCCTGCATCGCGCAACGCTCGAAATCGTGACTTCGACAAACCGACCCTCTGGACTGGCGCTCTTCGCGGCCAAGCTCGGGAAGGAACGGGAACAACTCCTCGCCGTCCACGAGCGAGCGCTGCTGCTGCGTACTCTGACATTGCAATCGGCCGCTGTCGGTGTGAGCGGGCGGCTGCTGTCCGTGGATTACAAGGATGCTACTTTAAGAGCAAACGTACCAGAACCGAAACCGAGGAGGCTCGTCCTTCCAGAGCGCGTCAAGCACCTCGGACCTGCCTCGGAGAAATTGGGTTTCTGGTTTTCGAACCTGGGGACCGCGCAGGTGGCCAACCTGTTACGGGTGGAGTTCTAGATGTATTTCCAGCTTCGAAAACTGATCCTTTGGCCCCGCAATGGTGCAGCGCCGCGGGTCGTCAAGTTCGAGCCCGGTGTCGTCAACGTCATCAGCGGCGCGTCGAAGACCGGGAAGTCCGCCGTTATCCCTATTGTTGATTACTGTCTGGGCTCGGAGAAATGCGCGATTCCGGTGGGCGTAATCCGCGAGAACTGCAGCTGGTTCGGCATTCTGATCGAGACGCTGGAGGGCGAAAAGCTCTTGGCGCGACGCGAACCGGGGGACCAACAGAGCACAGGCGACATGGTGCTGCTGGAGGGCGCACAGGTCGAAATTCCGGAGACGATCACCGACAAGACCACCAATGTCGACACGGTCAAGCGCGCGATGAACCGCCTGGCAGGACTGACTGACCTCGACTTCGAACCAGGTACAGAGAATGGATTCAAGCAAAGGCCAAGCTTCCGCGACCTCATGGCCTTCACGTTCCAACCTCAGAACGTGATCGCCAATCCCGACGTGATGTTTTTCAAGGCCGATACGACGGAACACCGGGAGAAGCTAAAGACCATCTTCCCGTACGTTCTGGGCGCGGTCACGGCAAAGATTCTCCAGGCGCGGTTTGAGATCGATCGGCTCCAGCGCAACCTCCGCCGGAAGGAGGCTGAGCTACGCGCGATCGTGTCGGCAACTGGCGCTTGGCGGGCGGAGGCGGAGGCGTGGCTGCGTCAGGCAGTCGAACTTGGCCTAGTCGATTCCTCCACTGAAGTGCCGAAGGACTGGAGTGACGTTGTTGACCTGCTTCGGCGCGTGTCGAACAGCAACTCAAGTCTTGCTCGACCAAGCCTGGCCGGCATCGATGTGGTGCTGACGCGTCTGGAAACCCTTCGTGCGTCGGAAACTGAAATCGCCGCGCGACTTACCGAGCATCGTCAGCGCCTGAACGAACTGCGCCGTCTGGTGGAGAGCAGCGAGGCGTACGGCGACGCCATGCGCATCCAACGTGACCGCTTGGACCTTTCCACGTGGCTGAGGGACTTGGCCGACGAGTTCGCCGATCCGTTGGTCGCACTCGGGGACGGCGGCCGCGAGAAGGTCTTGGCCCTTTGCGACAACCTCGGCGGTCTGGAGATCCGACTGCGGACCCACCCTGCGATGTCTAACACGCTTGACAAGGAAATCCTGCGCCAGCGCGGCGCCGCTGAAGCGGTCCTATCTGAGTTGAACGATGTCCGTAGCGAGATAGCGGTGCTGGAACGGGACTCTGACGTCGCCCGAGACGAGGCCAATCGCTTCGATAGGCTTGAGCGCTTCCTCGGTCGATTGGAGCAGGCGTTGCACGTCTACGACCGCGCCGACCAGTCGTCGGATTTGCGGCAGGAACTCACCTCGCTGCAGGCCGATATTGCAACGCTGCAAAAGACGATCTCCGAGGCCGACATCCAGCGCAAGCTATTCAACGCGTTGCACCAAGTCTCCCATCATGCCAATCGGCTGATTCCGCAGCTTGACGCGGAGTGGCCCGAGGCCCCGATTAGGCTGTTGATTGAAGACCTGACCGTCAAGGTGACTAGGGGAACGCGTGAGGACTACCTGTGGGAGATTGGCAGCGGCGCCAATTGGCTCGCGTATCACGTCGCACTAATGCTTGCGCTGCAGCACTACTTCCTGGCCGAACCTCATCACCCAGTCCCTGGTCAGCTGATCTTCGACCAACCTAGCCAAGTCTATTTTCCTAAGCGGGCGGCGGGCGACGAGGGCCCCGACCTCATCGCGTGGAGGGATCAGGACGTGGTCGCCGTCAGGAAGGTCTTTGCGCTCCTAGGCGCTGAGGTCATGGCCGCGAAAGGTCGCCTCCAGATCATCGTGCTGGATCATGCAGATGAGGACGTCTGGGGCAAGCTTCCCGGAGTCAAGTTGATTGAGGAATGGCGTGGACAGGCCCTCGTGCCTCAGGCTTGGATTGCCGCCGCATCTTCCAACGGTGGATAATAATCTGCTGCCAGAGGAGAAGGCATGGCGAACGTGGACGAGATCAACCGTCTGACGGCCCTTGGCTTGAACGTCATCACAGCCATGGATGTCGCGGAAGGAAAACTAGACGAAGCCTTCGAGGTCGCCCGCGCTCAGGAGAAACGCAAGGTCGACATCTGGTGCAAAGGAAGAAAGAACATTCCGGTTGCACTGACTGCGATATGGGACTGCGATCCTGCAAACTTCTATCTCGCGTTCGACGGCGATGATCCCAGCGACCACGCTTCGACGGATTTCATTCTTATCGACGCTGATGTCACTGACGTTGGCGGCAGGCTTACCTACGCCGCCAGCAGGGACAAGGGTCCTTGGCATCAACGTTACAAGAGCAAGAGCTGTGGGATCGCCTACCGATGGCTGCATGGCCGCGGTGTCACACCGCCTTTGCTCGGCGAGTACCAAGGCCAAGTTCACATCGTAGGAGGCATGCACCGCTTCCATCTTGCCAAGCACTATGGGACGACGCGCATGCCATTCCTCGTCCGGAGGGCCGAACTAGCCGCAGTAATGGCGTTGATCCCCTCGGCGACCGACACCGCCAACTCGTAATGGCGGGGACTGCAGAAAAGAAGCGAATGAGTTGCGAACTTACCGGGATCACTCCCCGAAAGCTGACCGACGGCTTCCGGCCCCGTTGCGGCCATTCTTACTCCCGCACTTTGGCTTTTCCAGCGCTAAACCGGCCTTGGGCGATGAATGGAAACGGTCAGATGTTCCCGGTCTGTGCTCGAAAAGTCGCATAAAAGGGCAGACTGGTGTGACGTCCGGAATTATTGGGCCTTTCACGGGTTTACCGGTCCCGAATTATCGGTTGCTGGCGGGCGGGCTATGCGATTGAAAACAGGAGAGTTTTCTGGCTAAGGGTGGGGTTTCAGACTGAGTTTACCAATGCCCTTAATGACGATTAATTCTGGATTGGCATCAGGTGATTGGGTTTGCGCAGAATATAGCCGCCCTTATTGGTAAACCCGCTCACGGTCGACAACGGATTGGTCAACCTAGGACGACAGGATTGGTAAACCGGAGCCGCCCTATCGACGAAGGTCTAGCTTGGCGCATTCACTGTCGCCGGTAGGCAGATATTCGGGCGACAATCGGGACCAGCGTGCGACGCCGCCAAGCGTGAGACACGTCGGCTACGCCGCAAATCGACACGGTTTGACCGGGCGCAATACCGCACCGATCTTCTAATCTCGGCTTAATTCCGGAGAGAGGCAGATAATTCCGGACGCCACACTGATTGGTAACCTAAGGCCACCCACCACGCGGATTGGTAGCCCACAGGAATAGGTTTGGTAACCCTTATCGAGTGAGGGCCGCTCGTACCTTTCGGCGGGTTCGTTTCAGTTCTAAGCCCGGCTTAATTCTGGACAACGACAGATAATTCTGGACGGCACAGTGGAACTCAACGCGTTGTAAGGATGGCATAGAGAAGCAGTAGCCCTCCAGTCTCGCTACTGGAAAAATTCTGGAAAATGGGTCTGCTTGGCTGGACGCAGAACGTTGTGATTATTCAGCCGGCATTTCTGAAGCTTCTCGAACACAAACAGCTTGCCTTCGCGCACGCTATCTTCGAGCGACTTCGCCTTCGCCAGATGCGCCGCAATCGCGCTGGCCAGCATGCAACCTGTTCCGCGCATCGATATAGCAAGGCGCGGCGTGTCGAAGTGGATGGGTTCATGATCGGAGCGTAACAGAATATCGGCCGATCGGGGACCCGACGCGTGCCCACCCTTGATCAGCAGGGCCTGAGGGCCGACGGCCTGCAGTCTTTGTCCTTGTTGGAGCGCACCGTCCTCATCCGAAGCCGGTTCGGAACCAGTAAGGAGCGCCAGTTCAGGAAGGTTGGGCGTGACAATGCAGCAAAGCGGCATCAAATCGCGCTTCATGGCAGCGATAGCGCCTGCTTCCAGAAGTGCGCGGCCTGAGGTGGAGGCCAGCACAGGGTCGAGTACTGCCGGCACTTGCGGAAATTTGCGCAGCACTGCGGCAACGGCAACAATGATCTTGGCAGTCGCCAGCATGCCGATCTTGATTGTGGCTACGTCGTTGGCCTGTAGCGCGGCACACATCTGATTGGCCACCATGCTGGGTGGCGAATGATGGATTTCGATCACGGCGTCGTGCGTTTGCACCGTTAGCGCTGTGACGGCGAGACAGGTGCGCACGCCAACGGCAGAGATCGTCTCGATGTCGCGTGCTATTCCAGCACCCCCGCTGGAATCTGATCCGCCAACGACAAGCACATGCGGTTCTCGTCTCATCGCCATCGGTCCGTCTTTTCGATCCATTCTCGCGTGCGCGCTTCGGGGTCGAAGCTCAACGTGATGTCCGTGACCACTGCGGCGCTGTTGGCGCCGGCCTCAAAGACGCCGTCGAGGCGGTCGGGGTTGAGGCCGCCGATGGCGACCAATGGGATCGGCGCCACCCGCCGCTTCCACTCGCTGATCCGCTCTAGCCCTTGCGGTGCCCACTTCATTTTCTTCAAAGTGGTGGGATAGATCGGACCGAGCGCGACATAGTCGGGCTCGGCAAACATGGCCGTTTCCAGCTCGACATGATCATGCGTGCTCAATCCGAGCCTGACGCCCGCTGCCCGTATCCTCGAGAGGTCGGCCGTTTGCAAATCCTCCTGGCCCAGATGCACGAAATCGCAGCCTTCCTCGATTGCCAGGCGCCAATAATCATTGATGATGAGCTGGCTTTTGTGTTGGACACACCAGGCCTTCGACTTGCGGATCTCCGCGCGCAGCCCGGTTTCATCCATGGTTTTGATGCGAAGCTGAATCAGCTTGACGCCGAGCGGCGCCAACCTTTCGATCCAGGCGGCGCTGTCGACGATCAGGTAGAAGGGATCGAGCTTCATGAAAAAACGGCCCTGCCGACCATCGGTGTCGATGGCACGGCGACGTCGCGCGGTTCGAGCATTCCCGAACTGAACGCCTCACGACCGGCGTCGACCGCCTTACCGAAAGCACGCGCCATGCCGACCGGATCTGCCGCCTTGGCGACCGCTGTGTTCAGGAGCACGGCGTCAAAGCCGAGTTCCATGACGGTGGCCGCGTGCGACGGCCGTCCGAGCCCCGCATCCACAATCAGCGGGACGCCAGGGAAATATCCGCGCATCGAGCGCAGCGCCGTCATGTTGACCGGTCCCAAGGCGGAACCGATCGGTGCGCACCACGGCATCAGGACCTTGCAGCCCGCTTCCAGCAGCCGCTCGGCGACAACGAGATCGTCGGTGGTATAGGGGAATACCGCAAAGCCGTCCTCGCACAGGATGCGGGCGGCTTCAACCAGACCGAACACATCCGGCTGTAGCGTGTCGTGATTGCCGATCACTTCGAGCTTGATCCAGTTGGTGCCGAAGACCTCGCGCGCCATTTTCGCGGTGGTGACGGCTTCCTTGACGGAGAGGCAGCCGGCGGTATTGGGCAGGGTTCTGGCGCCCAGCGAGCGGATCAACGACCAGAATTGTTCGCCGGCCCTACCGCCCGCCATCTCACGCCGCAACGAGACGGTCACCACCGACGTGCCCGATGCCTTGACTGCATCGGCAAGGATGGCCGGCGAAGGATACTGAGCCGTGCCGAGAAGCAGGCGCGACGAAAGCTCGGTTCCATAAAGCTCCAACATGCTAGCCGCCCTGCATGGGCGAGAGGATTTCGATCCGGTCGCCGTCGCTCAACTGGAACTCCGCGCGGTTGGCTTTGTGCACGAGGTCGCTGTTGACGGCGGTGGCGAGCCAATCGCCCTCATAGTCGAGCGCGGCAAGCAACTCGGCCAGCGTGGTGGCGGCAATCTCACGCGCCTCGCCGTTGACCATCAGTTTCATGAGCATGCTCCTTGGTTCTGTCTTGACTGAAAACCAGGTCGGCAGCCTGGCGCGCCATGGCGGGGGCGAGGAGAAAACCGTGACGATAAAGACCGTTGATCGCGATGATCTCACCGTCTGTTTCGACGCGTGGCAAATTGTCGGGAAATGCCGGACGGACACCCACACCGGTTTCAACGATCTCGGCCTCACCAAAGGCCGGATGGAGGGCATGGGCGGCGCCCAGCAGCTCCATCATGGAACGCGCCGTCACCGGTCCGGCGCTCTGGCTTTCAATCATCGTCGCTCCGATCATGAAACGGTGATCGGTGCGCGGCACGGCATAAAGCGGAAAGCGTGGATGAAGCAAACGGACCGGCCGCGACAGCGAGACATCAGGCGTGCGAAGGATCAGCATTTCGCCGCGAACACCGCGCAGCCTGTCATCGGCCGCTGCCATTCCCATGCAGTCTATCTGACGGGCGAATCCCGAAACAGGCCGGGCGTCGCAGCCGAAGTGGAATTTGACACCCATGGTCGCAAGCTTGTCATGAAGTGCCGCCATCGCCGGGCGTGGGTCGAGGTGAGCCTCGTCGGGGAAGAGCAATCCACGCCGGAAGCGGCCGGCGAGGTCGGGTTCCAGGAGCGCAATTTCGTTTTCATCGACGCGCCGATGCCCTGACGTGCGACTGGCGAACCGGTCAAGCTCACCGGCATCACGCGGCGCGGCCACGACCAATGTCCCGGCCCGTGTCACCTGACCCGACAGCACCGCATCCCACCAGTCGGCAGCATCGCGTCCGAGATCCAGCACCGGCTGCTCCGCGCTTTCGCGCTCGCACCATGGCGCCAGCATGCCGCCGGCGAACCACGACGCGTTGCCACCAAGGCCATGCCGCATCTCGGCGACGGTGACCGTCGCGCCGCGGGCGGCGAGTTCGAAAGCGACGGTGAGGCCGGCAACGCCGGCCCCTTTGACGAGCACCCTCATGATGGTTTGGGAGCCTCTGGCACGACCGGTACGCCAGTCTCGTCCGCCTGCATGTAGAGATCGCCGCCCTCCCGGTATTTTGCCGCCATTGCCGCCATGCCTTCCTTCTGGGCCTCGGCACGGATGTCGTGGGAAATGCGCATGGAGCAGAATTTCGGCCCGCACATCGAACAAAAATGTGCCAGCTTGTGCGCCTCCTTGGGCAAGGTCTGGTCGTGGAAGGACCGTGCGGTTTCGGGGTCGAGCGACAGGTTGAACTGGTCCTCCCAGCGGAACTCGAAGCGCGCGCGCGAAAGGGCATCATCCCTGGTTTTCGCTGCCGGATGGCCCTTCGCCAGATCGGCTGCATGGGCGGCTATCTTGTAGGTGATCACGCCAATCTTGACGTCGTTGCGGTCGGGAAGGCCGAGATGCTCTTTCGGCGTGACGTAGCAAAGCATTGCGGTGCCGAACCAGCCTATCATGGCGGCACCTATCCCTGAGGTGATGTGGTCATAGCCCGGCGCGATGTCGGTCGTCAGCGGCCCCAACGTGTAGAACGGCGCCTCACCGCACACTGCGAGCTGCTTGTCCATGTTCTGCTTGATCTTGTGCATGGGGACATGGCCCGGGCCTTCGATCATCACCTGGCAGTCCTTTGCCCAGGCAATCTTGGTGAGTTCTCCAAGTGTTTCCA